>NZ_JARLJK010000003.1:0-1296 GCF_031291215.1 Silvimonas sp. | reverse complement strand
CAGATTGGGGTTGTAACGCGCGCGCAAGTTCAGGTCCACCGTTGACGGCGTGCTGCTGCGGTAGTGCTGGATAAAATCGCTGACTTCGCCCAAGGCAATCTGCTGGATATACGAGCTCCCCGTGAAAGCCTGCGTCATGCGGGTGGCATCCACATTCAGTTGAATCGCCGGCGAGTGGCCAGCCAGCACGTCCCGCTGAAAATCCGGCGGAATGTCCAGCACGAAGCTGTAATCGCCCGAATCCAGACCGGGGTCCATTTCGGTCTGCGTTATCATCACGGGCGGGTTGAAGCGGGGCAGATAGAAGGCGGCGCCAATGCGCGCCGACAGCGGCGAGGCATCTTCATCCACAATGGCGATGGGCACCTTGTCCAGGCTGTCTGGCACCGCGGTGGCCGCGACGTAGATGGACACGGTGAAGCAATACACAATCAGCACCAGCATTACCGGGTCGCGGGCCAGACTCCACAATTCCTTGATTCCCAGACGGTAAATGTTCGCGAATTGCGGCATGTCATTTCTCCTGTTTCTTCAGCAGCAAAACGGCGGTGATTACGATCACCGGCGCCGCCAGCAGCAGCGGCCAAAAGGAAGCCTGCAAACCTGGGAACCCCAGTGCCTTATTAAACACGCCGCGCGTGATGTTCAGATAATAGGTTGCCGGATAGATGCGGCCGATCATCGCGCCGACGCCCGCCAGCGAGGAAACCGGGTTCAGCAACCCCGCAAACTGGATGGCAGGAATAATGGTCGCGATGATCGTTAAGAACAGGGCCGCGATCTGGCTGCGGGTAAAGGTCGAGGTAAACAAACCGAAGCCGGTCGAGAACATGACGAATAGCAACGCCCCCGCGGCCAGCGCCAGAAAGCTGCCCTTGACCGGCACCCCGAACAGAGTGATGGCCAGCAGCGTCATCAATCCAAAATTCAGCATCCCCAGCACGAGATACGGCAGTTGCTTGCCGAGCAAAAATTCCGTGCGCTTGACCGGGGTGACATAGAGGTTGATGATGGAACCCAGTTCTTTTTCGCGAACCACCGACAAGGCCGTCAACATGGCGGGAATCATCAGCAACAACAGCGGGATGACGGAGGGCACCATCGCGGGCAGACTGAGCACGTCAGGATTGTAGCGATAGCGGGTCTCCATGGTGGCGGGGCTGACGGCGGTTTGACCGAGCCGGTGCGTGGCCATGTCCACGAGCCAGCCTTGATGCATGCCTTGCACATAACCTTGCACCGTTTCGGCGCGTTGCGGCATGGAACCGTCCACCCACGCGGCGATTTGAACCGAAT
>NZ_JARLJK010000143.1:0-7914 GCF_031291215.1 Silvimonas sp. | reverse complement strand
TCTGATTGCCAGGGGAAACGCCGCGAGAAACCGCAAGGACTGGGCGGAAGCGATCAGAAATTACACCAAAGCGCTTGAGATTTGTCCCGACATTGGCAGCCTTTGGGTGCAATTGGGCCACGCATTCAAGGAATTCGGCGCGTTGGCCAAAGCAAAAACAGCCTACTCGCGCGCCGCGGAATTTATGCCACAGAATTCGGATCTCCAATTACAGATTGGTCACCTTAACAAGATTAGCGGAAACATTTCTGATGCCGCTAGATATTACTGCATTGCACTATTTTATGATCCTGACAACAACGATGCTGCGCGGGAGCTTAAAAATCTGGGACATTCAGGTGATGTTGTCCGAATGCGAGCGTTTCACGGCAAAAGTAAGGTTTAAGGTCAGGGTCATGACGCCATGCCCGGATCAGCGCCGCAGGACACAGTTGATTGCCTTACGGGCGCCCCCTTCTGTCGCGACCACGCAGCAGATAGGCAGTCCTACTGAACAGTATCCCGGATCAATAAATTTGCGTTGGTCGAAGCTTGGGCTAAAAGCCAGAGCATGAAACAGGCTGCCCCACCCAATTGGCTTCTTCCTTCCTGCCGACTTGGCGAATCGCATGGATCGTTCCACCTGGCTAACATTGGCTCGACCCTATCAGACCTTCGCATCGGGCGCCGTTTCGGACTGATCTTCCCCTTGCGGTTGGCACCCGCCTTACCGGTTTATCGGTGTTGCGGGGGCGCGCATTGACGTCAGCCATCAACCTGAACTGGGACCAGCGCAATTCCTTGTTGAGTTCATCCAAGGCCTCGCCAAACCTGTCGAGCCACCTAACCAAAAACTTTCCGGGGGATTGGGGCCACGTCCCGCCCTCCAAAGATTGATGTGAGCCGACGAATGCCCCAACTTCGCAACCGAAAATCGATTTCCGGCCGCGCGCTCAGCAAATATGCCCAGCGCTTTGCCCCGTCCATTCCTGTCTCGACCCAACGCGCGCGCAATATATCTGATTGCGAACAGAAACCCGGTGGCAAAGGCGCAACATTTGAAACCGTCATCCCCGAATTTGCGCAGGCGCTTGTCAATGGCGATGTGGTCGACCTGATCCTGCCCGGGGCGGACGTACCGATCGAGCGCGACGGAATAACCCGGACTCAGGCGATCCTGCTCGACCCTGATCAGCCGCACCTGACGGCTGAACGCATCGCCTATGGCTGCCGGTACTTGCTGATGCGGAATTTGCTCCAGAACGTGAAGGATTATCGCTCACTGCTCAGGACTTCGTTCGCACGCCTGGCAATCGACGGCTGGCTGTTGATCACCGTGCCCCACCAGTTTCTGGCGGAGCGCAAGTTTCGGCTGCCATCGCGCTACGGCTCAAAGGCGTTGCGTTTCTATACCCCCGCTTCACTGGCCGCCGAAATCGAAGAGGCGCTCGACATCACGCAGTATCGCATTCGTTTCCTGCAGGAAGACGATGCGCTGTATGATTATGGAAGACCGATCCGAGATCGCCCTGAAGGCCATCAGCGAATCATTCTCGCCTTGCAGAAGATCAGCCGCCCGGCATGGGCTGACGAGATGGACCTTGGCGACAGCGTGGAAGTGCCCTACGATCGAAATGACCGCATTCTACCTGCCAACTTGGCGCCGGCTGTCACGCATGTTCTCGCCTCTGCGCCCGCAACGATCAAATCTATCCTTGTTATAAAGCTGGATCATCGTGGCGATTACCTGCTGGCGCAGCCCGCCTTGCGCCAATTGCGCGCGCGCTTTGCGAATTCGCACATCACACTGGTGTGCGGAACATGGAACGCTGGCGACGCGCAGTCCAGCGGACTGTTCGACCAAATCGTGCCATTCAATTTCTTTGGTGAAGATGCCTCGGCCAAGCGGGAACCCAATCGTGAGATAGCGGCTCGGCAATTTGCAGATCTGATGGAAGGCCACTCCTTTGACCTTGCCATTGATTTGCGCTTTTTTGACGATACACGCCATCTTCTTTCGCTCGTGCGCGCCAAGTATCGGGCCGGTTTTGATGGCTTAGCCAATTTCAGCTGGCTCGATATCAAACTCAACCTACCCTCCCCAACACGCGACGGCCAGGCCACGCAGGGATTCTGGCCATCAGAGGCGTTTTCGTGCCATGAACGCCACCGGGTCGACGGTGCGATCCTATGCGCCTTGCCGCCAAAGCTCAGCGTCCGGAACGAACTTGTTGTGTGGGGGCCATATGCCAGTCTGGAGGCCGGGCAATACGAATTGGTTGTCCAGGTCGACGCGCGCGCGCGCGGGCGCCACGTGATGGTGGACGTGGTATGCGACCAAGCGCAGATCACGTTGTTTGTCGGCAAGATCAAAGTTGACGCCAAAGGCGAAGGGGTGGTTGGTCTTCATGTACCGGACCACCTGCACGGCGTTGAACTGCGGGTTTATTCCCAACGTCCATTTGAACGTGGCTATCGTTTTCGCGGCGTCCGTTACCGGAAAATGGGTTCGATAGTTGGTGTTCATCAACGCGAGAGCATGATGTTGCTGGTTGAACTGGTCGCAATGCGCTTGCAATTGCCATATTCGCAAGATCAGCAGAGAGATGACATGCGATGACAGACAGCAATGCGCCGATCATTATTGCGCCCTTTGCCAATGAACGTCTACGGGAATGGCCTTTGGCCAATTTTCACCGGTTTATCGAACTCGGACTTGCCGACGGGTACAGCTTTGCCATTTCGGGCACTTGGGCGCAGCGTGCTCTAGCCAACACGCTGGTCCGCCCGTTTCCGGCGCACCGCGTGCAGAACCTGTGTGGCACGACTGACTGGCGGGAAATGCAGGCACTGCTTGGCCGGGCGCCGTTTGTCGTAGCCAACAATTCAGGCATCGCACATCTTGCCGCCGATCTGGGGCAATGGCTACTGTGCCTGTTTGCCGGATCGCACAGCTGGATGGAATGGATGCCACGTGGACCCAAGGTGGTGACCGTCGCACGCATGCCGGCATGTTCCCCGTGCCACAGCGAGCGATGCTCAAATCAACGCGATTGCATGGTCAATCTCACTGGAGATCTCGCTTATAACGAAATCATCTCGACCATTGCCGATTACAACGCTGCCCGAGGGGCCCCGGTGCAAATCCGATCCACCGAAATTTCGGGATAAGATTGTGATTATTTATTATTTTATTCACACCGTCGGGCGAGATACCGGCAATAGCGGCATTCCGCGGGTCTCGCGCAACTTGGGATCTGCGTTGCAAGCCATGCCCAAGGTCACGCTTGTCCCGGTACGCTGGGATGAAGTGACATCCAACGTGGTTCACGTCGAACAGGCCTATCACGACGTCATGCGGCTTCATGGCGGCCCTGATTTCGGCCTGGCGACCAAACCCGGCACGGCGGTCCATAACGATTCCGAATTCGGTAATAGCCCAGCATGGCTGCTTGTGCCCGAGGCACCGCATCTGGGTGGACGGGAAGGCGATTTCGGGCCAACGCACCTGCCATTCCTGTCTGGTTATGCGCGCCTGCATGGTTTGCGCACTGCGGCGATTTTTCACGATGCCATGCCAATCACCCATCTGGGAAAACTGAACGAGCGGTCGCGTGATGCGCTGAGTCTCATCATCTACACCATGGCCTTGGCGGCATTCGATGTGGTTTTGCCAGTTTCGCACGCGTCTGGCGAGGAAGTGACAGGACTGTTCGGGCGCTATGGGATTGCATGGCAACCGGAATCGCGCATCTTTGAACCCGTGCTGTTGCCAGAGGAACTGAAAGGACAAGATCGGCTTGCCTTTCTGAACAGCCCCGCCAATCACGGCAGTCGGCATCAGGAGTTCTGCATGTGGGGCACCATTTTTCCCCATAAGAACCAGCTAGCCGTGATGGAGGCGTTCAATCTGCTTTGTCAAGCGCGCCCCGACCTCGATCTTGTGCTCAACCATGTCGGCTCAATCGATCCTGCCTGTGTTGGATTGGTGGGCCGGTGGGTCAGGCGTTCGCAGGGTCGGATAAAGCTGCACGGCTTTGTCAGCGATGCTGAATTGATGGAGCTAATCCGCCGTTCGCGCGCCACAGTCTTTGCCTCGCGCGTCGAAGGGTATGGACTTCCCCTGGCAGAAAGCCTGTGGCTTGGCCGCCCTTGCATTACGTCGCAAATTGCCCCAATGACTGAAATCGCCGCTGGCGGCGGCGCGGTCCTGGTCGATCCGGCTTCGCCGGTCGATATTGCTCGGGCGATGGAACGTGTTGCGACCGATGACGTATTTTTTGCCGGTCTTCTGAATCAGTTGCGACAACGTCCGATGCGGACCTGGAACCAGTACGGAACTGCTGTGGTCGCCTTGCTCGCCAAGTTTGCAGATCGCACCGACGCCGCGTCGGCACGGCCGCAGCCTGCCTATTACACGCCGGGACAGCGTTCCTGCGCAAAGTTGAACATGGAAAGCTTTGTCTTCACCGCCCACGACATGCAATTTGGCAAATACCTGACGGCACTAGGATCGGTTCGCAAAATTGGCAGCATATTTGAATATCGCAATGCGGTCGATACAGCAGGTCCAGCGCGCTCTCCCGCCGACCTCGACAGAAAGAACATTTGCTTTGGGCCCTACTATTCCATGGGGCCCGGTGAGTACCAGTTGCGGATCGATGGCGTTTTGCAGGGTACTTGCTATTTGAAGATCACGTCGGACGAAGGCGTCAACACGTTGTTGGACATCAAGCTCGACTCATTGGCCGGCACGCATGTGGTCATGGCACCTCGGGGTGTCAATAAGCTGGAGATTATCCTTCTGGCATCCCCGGCACTCCAATATCTCAGGATTGAAAGCTTCAGCCTCACGCGCTGGCATGATTGCTGATGCGGTTCCCTCGTTCGCTATCTTGCCGCCATCCTCACTGATCATTCGAGTGGCCCACGTCCATGATTGAGTTCCCGATTTCTTGTGTCCAGACTTCGCCTGTCGTCGCCCAAGCCGCGTTGCGTCATTGGTTGCTGGGCCAAGCAGCACCGCTTTGGTTGGAGCACGGTCTTGATCGTGCGCGCGGCGGCTATTTTGACCAACTCGATCCAATCGACGCATCAAATAGCTGTAATTACAAGAGATTACGCGTTACTTGTCGGCAAGTTTTCGTTTTTGCAACGCTCGATGAGATGGGTGTTGGCGGATCCAGGGAGGCGATGGATCACGGTCTCGCATTTCTTTTTGGGCAACTTCGTCATGGCGATGGCGGATTTGTGCGGACGGTTGACCTTGATGGACGGGTGCTGGATGAGCGGCGCGATCTTTATGATCTGGCATTTGTCATCTTTGCCCTGTCTTCGGCTTACCAGCGCAGCGGCGACAGTTTCTACGCCGGAGAGGCACATCGCCTGCTGACATTCTTATATGAGGCCATGCTTCATCCTCGCGGTGGATTTGTGGAAAGCCTGCCGCCATCCCTTCCGCGTCGCCAAAATCCGCACATGCACCTGCTCGAGGCATGCCTGGCATGGCTGCCGATCAGCGATCAACCGGCGTATCGCGACACGATTGGCGACATTTTGGACCTGTTTGGCCACCATTTCTGGTCAGAGAACGATGGCTGTCTGTTTGAATATTTCGAGGATGACTGGGCGCACAGCCTTAATCCAACCCAGCGAATCTTTGAGCCCGGACACCACTTTGAATGGATATGGTTGCTGGAACAATGCCGTGCATCTGGCTTAGCTGTGCCAGACAGGCTGGAATCGCTCAGAAAAACGGTGCTCGCGCTTGGTTTTTCAGACCAATCCGGTTTGCCCTATGCTGAAGTCCATCCCAACGGCCTGGTGGCCGATGCGAACTGCCGCCTATGGTCTGTCACGGAATGGCTGCGGGTCAGCACGACCGCTCTTTCACCAGACCTGGACCGCCCGCTTGCTCAATTCTGGCGCTTTCTTGACGCGCGCCGCCCAGGGTTCTGGGCCGAGCGCTGGGACGCAAATGCGCAGCAATTTCCGCAAGAGAATGTACTGGCGAGTTCGTTTTATCATATTCTTACCGGCATTCTCCCCCTGATCAAAGGGTGCGGCACATTCTGAAGGCGAATGTGAAATGATGCCGACCGCCAGACGTTACAAGCGCCACACCGGACCACCGCTGGATCGCCTATCGTGAGACTTGACATGGATCGGTTATTTGGACCTCTTACTGCGTCATAACATGACGCACCGCGTTTAAATTTTGGGCGGAACGGCGTCAAAATAGTTAGTTCTACAAAAATTATCCCCGCCAAGGCCCATAAACGGTATTTTGGGAGACAATTATGGCTCTGTCCAATGATCTTTTGAACACTATCGCCAATGATGCATACCATCCATTAAATGATAGTGTAATTTGCAAATTGTGCCAAGGTAATTCTGTTTTATTTGGTACGGTTGACTTTAACAAATCATGTAACAACTACAAATTTTCACGCAGCAATATTGCCGTTCATTATTTCCGATGCGACGAATGTGATCTTATTTTTACAGACTTTTGCGACAGCTGGACGGGTGAGCAATTTTCCAGGTTCATTTACAATGACGAATACGTGCTGGTCGACCCCGACTATCTCGGCAGTCGGGCACGCAACGACGCGGTAATCTATGCAGATATCTTCGCGCCCGCAAAGCGTCTCATCAGCATTCTTGATTATGGCGGTGGTATGGGCGTGTTCGCGCAAAGCTTGCGCGAAATGGGGTTCGACCATGTCGCGACCTATGACCCGTTTACCAACCCAACGCGACCGGAGGGTAAGTTTGATGTCGTTACAGCATTCGAAGTAATAGAACATAGTGCGCGGCCACTTTGGACTCTCGACGATTTGTTGTCACTGGTAGCTGACGGGGGCTGCCTAATCGTAGGGCAAAGCATGCAACCACCCAATATTGCTGATTTGCGGTGTGATTGGTGGTATGTCGCGCCCAGAAACGGACACATAACGTTCTATAGCCACCGGACGCTTGAAAAATTTGCGGCATCGCGCGGCTTGGTTTATCGCTATACGACGAAAGGGTCGTTCGTGCTGCATGGCCTGGATATCTCGCCGACGACTCAGATGATCCTTGATAGCATGAAGCCGAGCGTGCAGTTCCTGAGGATCGGCGCGCCTGCGAAGGATAGCGCAGGCTGGCACAGTATCGAAAGTGATGGTTCTCGACTATTTCGCTGGACGGGACTGGCTGAGACTGTGCTTGGGGAGCTCGATTTTGTCGAGGGCAGAAACTATATCACGCTCAGCACAATCATGACGATAGAGCCTTGTTTTTTGGACATGAGTTCACTTAAAATCGGCACCGACTTAGTGCCACTTGTCGGCAAGGATGGACAACTTACTGCGCATTATATCAGCCCGATGACAAGGCGCTGCTGGGTCAGCCTCGTGACACCGCATCCGATAAAACCAAAGTTTATAAACCAGGATAGCGCCGATGAGCGCGAATTGGGGTTGGCGCTATCAATCTGATCACACTCGGCAGACGATTGCCTTGGTTGTCGATAAAATCACCCCTGCTTTTGAATTTGTATCTTCGACCCTGCCAGTCGCCGGAAATATGCGCTAAAGATGCTTCTTGGGTTGTTACCTTGACTTATAAGTACACGCGATCATGACCAGCAAAATTCGCCTTCACGACGAAGGCCGTTTGCAGACCGTTGCCAGGACGGAATCGACAAATTCGTCAATCCGGCCCCCGGCAAACAGATAGCCCGGAAGATTAGCCGCCCTTGCTGCCTCAATGTCGGTGACATTGTCGCCGATCAAGAAACTGCGCACGATTTGCGTAGGAAACGATTTCAACGCCTTGAGCACCATGCCCGGTTTCGGCTTGCGATCTTCGTGATCCTGGCGCCAGGCATCAAGCGGGGCATCGGGATGATACGGGCAATAGAAAAACGCGTCGATCCTGCCCCCGCGGGCG
>NZ_JARLJK010000142.1:0-225595 GCF_031291215.1 Silvimonas sp. | reverse complement strand
GGATGTGTTCGATTACATCCGGTTTTACAACCATCATCGCCGCCATTCGACGCTGGGGTATCTGACCCCGGCGGAATTCGAGCTGCGTAATTCAGCACTCAGTGCTTAACCCGGTGTCCGTTGAGGCCGGGCCAGACCAATGAGTCGTGCCAGAACAAGCAGTCATCATTCACCTGGATGGAGTCGGTCTACCTGCGAATGTCTATGCGCAGCATGATATTGCTATCCTGGCTATGGGGTGAGGAATGAATGATGCTGTCCATTTAGTACCACTTGAGCAGCCGCTCTCGACCTTGCCGCTCGAAGCCCCGCAGGCGAGACTTTCTTTAATGGCGGGGCTGAATGCGCCAACAGACTATTGGATTGAACTAGCTCTTTCCTGGCTGGAGGATGGATTCCCGGTTGACGAAGAAATCAAAGCAGTTCTCACACGGATTGTAGCCACTCGCATCTATTCGCAACGCACCCGACACCGGGCTCAAGCGCTGGTCGCGAAGAGCAGACCAAAGTAGCTCTGTATCCCCCAATAAGCATTTATCTTGCTCTAGATGCTACGAAAAAGTCGATTCATAGCTTGTCCTCGGCTGGGCAGCAGCCTCCGAATTGGTGAGGGTTGTAATTGATATCGCCGAACAAAATCTGGCTAGAGCATAAAAAGACAAAGGCCCCGCGATAACTGCGGGGCCTTTGTCTTTGTGTCACTTTATGGTTCCAGAAATGACACTTTATGGGTAGCTCTACAACATATCAAATATCAATATTCCGAGCCACCAGCGCATTCTGCTCAATGAAATGCCGACGCGGTTCAACCTGGTCGCCCATCAGGGTAGTAAACACTTCATCCGCCGCAATGGCGTCTTCTACGTTCACTTTCAGCAGGCGGCGGACGGTGATGTCCATGGTGGTTTCCCACAGCTGTTCCGGGTTCATTTCGCCCAGGCCTTTGTAGCGCTGGATGGTGACGCCACGGCGCACTTCGTTCAGCAGCCAGTCCAGGCCTTCTTTGAAGGTGTTGATGGCGATGTCGTGGTCGCCACGGCGGGCTTTGGCGCCTTCGGTGATCAGGCCAGACAGCATGTCGCCGGTCTTTTTCAGCTGGGCGTAGTCGCCAGACAACACAAAGTCTTCATCGATGTACTGGATGGTCACCACGCCGTGCAGGTGGCGTTCGATCTTCAGCACGCTGCCAGCGTCTTCAAAGGTGCTGGCGTGGACGATGAAGGCCGGATGCTTGAGCGCGGCGGTCAGGCGGGCGGCGGAGTCTTCTGCCGCTGCGTGGGTGGATAGGTCCATTGCGCCGCTGTAGAGCAGGGCGTTGAGCACCATCGGGTCGATAAAGCGGCTGCAGCGCGCGATCACGGCGTTGGTGATCAGGTATTGGCGTGACAGGCTTTCCAGTTGTTCCTGGGCAATGGCCGGTTTGTCGGTGCCGGGAATGATTTCGGCGCCGTTCACGGCCAGTTTCAGCAGGTACTGGTCCAGTTCCTGATCGTCTTTCAGATACGCTTCGCTCTTGCCGCGCGCTGCACGGTACAGCGGCGGCTGGGCGATGTAGATGTAACCACGCTCAACCAGTTCTGGCAGCTGGCGGTAGAAGAACGTCAGCAACAGCGTACGAATGTGCGAACCGTCCACGTCGGCATCGGTCATGATGATGATGCGGTGGTAGCGCAGTTTTTCGATGTTGAAATCGTCTTTGCCGATACCGCAACCCAGCGCGGTAATCAGCGTGCCAACTTCCTGGCTGCCCAGCATCTTGTCGAAACGCGCGCGTTCGACGTTCAGGATTTTACCCTTAAGCGGCAGAATGGCCTGGAACTTGCGGTCACGGCCTTGCTTGGCAGAACCACCGGCGGAATCACCCTCGACCAGGTAGATTTCAGACAGCGCCGGGTCTTTTTCCTGGCAGTCGGCCAGTTTACCTGGCAGGCCCAAGCCATCCAGAATGCCTTTACGACGGGTGAGGTCGCGCGCTTTGCGGGCGGCTTCACGGGCGCGGGCAGCTTCTACCACCTTGCCGCTGATGATCTTGGCGTCAGCCGGGTTTTCCAGCAGGTAGTCGTTCAGTGCCTGGCCCAGTACTTCTTGCACGACCGGGCTGATTTCGCTGGAAACCAGCTTGTCTTTGGTCTGGCTGCTGAACTTGGGATCTGGCAGTTTCACGCTCAGTACGCAGGTCAGGCCTTCGCGCATGTCGTCACCGCTGGTTTCCACCTTGGCTTTCTTGGCGACTTCGTTCGCCTCAATGTAATTATTGAGGGTACGGGTCAGCGCCATACGCAGCGCGGTCAGGTGAGTGCCACCGTCGCGCTGCGGAATGTTGTTGGTGAAACACTGCACGGATTCTTGATAGGTATCGTTCCATTGCATGGCCACTTCAACGGTCATGCCATCGCGCTCGCCCACAGAGTGAAAGATGTGCGGGTGCAGAACGGTCTTGCTGCGGTTCATGTATTCCACAAAGCCGCTCACGCCGCCCACGTAGGCAAAGTTTTCTTCTTTGCCGCTGCGACGGTCGATCAGCGTAATGCCCACGCCATTGTTCAGGAACGACAGTTCGCGAATCCGCTTGGCGAGGATTTCATAGTGGAATTCGATCAAACCAAAGGTTTCGATCGAAGCAAAGAAGTGGACTTCGGTACCACGGCGATCGGTGTCACCGGTGATTTCCAGTGGCTTGACGCGTTCACCCTGGCGGAACTCCATGGTGTGCACTTTGCCATCACGGCGCACAGTCAGCTTGAGCCAGTCCGACAATGCATTCACCACCGACACCCCCACGCCGTGCAGGCCGCCAGACACCTTGTAGCTGTTCTGGTCAAACTTGCCGCCGGCGTGCAGTTCAGTCATGACGATTTCAGCGGCAGAGCGCTTGAACTCGTCGTCTTCTTTGATCTGCGTAGGAATACCACGGCCGTTATCTTCCACGCTGATGGAGTTGTCGGCGTGGATGATGACGCGAATGGTGTCGCAATGGCCGGCCAAAGCTTCGTCAATTGCGTTGTCCAGGACTTCGAACACCATATGATGCAGACCGGTACCGTCGCCGGTATCGCCGATATACATGCCGGGGCGTTTGCGTACGGCTTCCAGACCCTTGAGGATCTTGATGCTATCGGCGCCGTATTCCTGGCTGGTACTGGAAATTTGCGGGGCTTGCGGGTCGATATTTTCGCTCATGTCGATGCTTGTTCCTGGACTGCAATAAAAGACGAAAGGCCGGGGAAGCCCCAGCCTGACGGTGATTTCAACGGCGTACGTTAGATACGCATCGGCATCACGATGTACTTGAAGTGTTCATTGTCTGGAATGTTGACCAGCACGCTGGATGTCACATCACCGAAGACAAAGTCGAGGGTTTCGACTTGCAGGTTGGTCAGCACATCCAGCAGATACTGAATGTTGAAGCCGATATCCAGCGGCGCGCCGGTGTAGTCGATCTCGACTTCTTCTTGCGCTTCTTCTTGCTCGTTGTTGTTACACAGGATCTTGATCACGCCATCAGTCAGCACCAGGCGCACGCCACGGAATTTCTCGTTGGAGAGAATTGCGGCACGTTGCAGGGCAGACAACAGAGTCTGGCGTTCAATCTTCAGGAATTTGTCGTTGTTCTGCGGAATAACGCGTTGGTAATCCGGGAACTTGCCGTCAACCACCTTGGAGTGGATCACGATATTGCCAAAGGCAAAGCGCACCTGGTTGCTGGCGATATCAATGGTGACTTCGTCATCCACTTCGGCCAGCAGTTTGTACAGTTCCAGAATGGTTTTGCGCGGCAGGATCACTTCGTTTTTCTCGAAGCTGGAATCCAGCTCCGCCGAAGCAAACGCCAGGCGGTGACCGTCAGTGGCAACCAGTTTCAGATGGCTGCCTTCAGTCACAAAGAACAAACCATTGAGGTAATAACGGATGTCTTGATGCGCCATCGCAAATTGCACGCGGCCCAGCAACGCTTTGAGCTGGCCTTGCGGCATGCGGATGGTGGCTTTCAGGTTGGTATCCACCGCCAGTGTCGGGAAATCGCCCGCTGGCAGGGTTTGCAACTGGAAGCGGCTCTTGCCGGCTTTGAGCGTCAAACGGCCTTCGTTGTCTTCAAACGTCACCACGGCGCGATCCGGAATGGCGCGCAGGATGTCGGAGAGCTTCTTGGCCGAAACGGTGATGGCGAAATCTTCGCCAGAGAAACCTTCGTTTTGCTGGCTGGCGATCTGGATTTCCAGATCAGTCCCGGTAAAGGCGAGGGTGTCGCCTTGTTTGCGGATCAGCACATTAGACAGAATTGGCAGCGTATGACGGCGCTCGACGATACCGGTCACGGTGGCGAGCGGCTTCAGCAGGGCATCACGTTCGGCTTGCAACAAGGGCATGGCTACAGGTCCGCAAAAGTGGGTTCAAATAGGAAAAGATTTTACCCGAAACCGGGCCTCAAGACACGTGCAAGCTACCTTTACCGCCCTGCCATGTTTGCCAGAGGACGGTTATCGGCTGCAAGGCTTCGTTTAGCGGGCAGAAAGGGAGTGCAAGGCGGGGAGGGAAAGGTGAACGTAGCCCGGATGGAGCGTGAGCGGGAATCCGGGATTGCAATGCTTCCGCGGGCAATGAGCTTTGAACTTGCCAACGGCATCCCCGGATTCTCGCTTTGCTTCATCCGGGTTACGAAGTCACTTACCGCTTCAAACACCCGCCTGCGGGTTTGGCCCAATCGTCTGTTGCAATGCACCACGCTAACGTGGTCCCACGCAATCGGCAGTACCGCCCTAAACTGGACTGAACGCGAACCGAGCGTTGTGGAGGTTGTATGGGACACCTGGAGCAAGCTGTTGTCGCGCCGTCGGTGAGCGATATCGCCGCAAATGGTGATGCCGCTGAACTGGCACTGGCGATTCTGCAAGGCTTTGATTTCCACTACCGGCTGTTTCGTGAGTGTACCCAGTCGGCCAAGGGGCATTTTGAGTCCGGCGACATTGCCGCGTTACGGGAGACGGTGCGCCAGCGGATTGCCTTTTACGATGCGCGGGTGGATGAGGCCGTTGCGCGCATCGAACAACGCTTCGCGCTGCAAACCCTGCCCGACGAACTGTGGGCCAGCGCCAAAACTGCGTATATCGCGCTGCTGATCAACCACAAGCAGCCAGAGCTGGCCGAGACCTTCTTCAACTCGGTCTGCTGTCGCATCCTGCATCGCACGTATTTTCACAACGATTTCATCTTCTACCGGCCAGCGGTGTCCACCGAATACATCGAGGCGCATCACCCGCAGGTTTATCGCACCTACTACCCGTCGCGTAGCTGGCTGGAAGACACCCTTGAAAAACTGCTGACGGATTTTGGCTGGAGCCTGCCGTTTGAAGACCTCAAGCGCGATGTGCGCTACATTCTGCGGGCGGTACACGCGCATCTGGGACACTGGCCCAAGCTGGCGTTCAACGCCCATATCCAGGTGATGGCCTCGCCGTTTTATCGCGGCAAAACCGCGTACATCATTGGCCGGGCGATCAATGGCGATGTGGAAATCCCGTTCGCGTTGCCCTTGTTCCGCAATGCTGCCGGGCAATTGTATGTAGACGCCGCGCTGTTCAATCACTATCACATCCGCCATTTGTTCTCGCTCTCGCGAGCGTATTTTCTGGTGGATATGGAAGTCCCCTCCGCCACCGTGCAGTTCTTGCACGAAGTGTTGCCGGATTGCTCACGCGCCGAGCTGTACACCATGCTGGGCCTGGGTAAGCAGGGTAAAACCATGTTTTACCGCGAGCTGTTTCACCACCTGCGCCATTCCACCGACCGCTTTACCGTCGCGCCGGGGATCAAAGGCATGGTGATGATCGTGTTCACGCTGCCGTCATTCCCGTTCGTGTTCAAGGTCATCAAAGACGTGATCCCGCCACCGAAAGAGGTCGACCGCAAACTGGTACGCGCCAAGTACCAGATGGTGAAGCAGCATGATCGGGTAGGGCGCATGGCCGACTCGTGGGAGTTCTCCAACGTGGCCTTGCCGCGTAACCGTTGTGATCCGGAATTGCTGGAAGAACTGGCCCGGCTGGCGCCGACCATGTACGAGGAAGACGGCGACACTGTGGTGATCCGCCATCTATACATTGAGCGCCGCATGGTGCCGCTGAATATTCTGCTGGATAACAATCGCGGCGAAATCGTCGAAACCGTCATCCGCGATTACGGCAACGCGCTGCGCGAACTGGCCATTGCCAATATCTTCCCCGGCGACATGCTGTTCAAGAATTTCGGCCTGACCCGCGCCGGGCGCGTGGTGTTTTACGATTACGACGAAATCGAATACATGACGGACTGCGACTTCCGCCGCATTCCGCCACCTTTGGCACCGGAATACGAATTAAGTGGCGAGGCGTGGTACACCGGCCACAAGAACGAGGTCTATCCGGAAGAGTTTGGTGATTTCTTGCTCAACCGCGCCGACATGCGCGAAGCTTTCCTCAAATACCATGCCGATTTGCTCAAGCCCGAGTTCTGGCAGCAAACCAAAGCACGTATCCAGCAGGGGATTGTGGAGGACTTTTATCCTTATCCGCAGGACGCGCGGTTTTGTAACCGCTTTAAGGCGGTGGCGGCTTCAGATGCGGCAGATGGGTTGGCTCCCCACCCAAACCCATTCCCGTAGCCCGGATGGAGCGCAGCGGGAATCCGGGATTGCTGTGTTTGCCGTGTCCGCCGCAATCGATCCGGCCACTGGGTTTGCCCCGGATTCCCGCCTGATGGCTTCATCCGGGCTACAGTGTTTCTAATTAATGCAGGCTAAAACAACCGCTCCGCATACAACGCCGGTGGGAAGGTATTCTCCCAACCGTGCTCGCCATATGGCATGCCGTTCATTTCATCGCACACTCGGGCGAGCGAGCCGAAGAACTGACCCTGGCGTTCGGTGGTTTGGGCCAGTTGCGACGACATGCACAGCAGCGGTTTGCCGGTCATATTGTCGGCCATCTCGCCCGCCAATTTCTTTTGCTTGCCGACGTACTTCACCAGCACCGGAATGCTGCCGCGTTCGGCCAGTTGTTCGGGAGACAGGCGTGGCACAAAGCGGAAGTCTTCATTGCGCTCGCCCGCACTGGCGAACAGGTTGTTGCTCAGCACACCGTCGCGATTGAACACGGCGGTCAGGCCGGGTTTGTGATCGCCAAACACCACAATCAACAATGGCCGTTTGCGCTTGGTTGCGGCCTTTTGCAGGTTGGTCACAAAGCTCTGCATGTCGGCAATGGATTTATCCAGGCGGTTGCGGTAATCCGCTTCGCCGTTGTCATCATTGGCGCCGACGTATTTGCCATGGGTCATTACCGTGGCCAGGAACATCATGGTTTTTTGCTTGCGCGGACTCTTGCCGTACAGGTCCAGCACCTTGTTAAACAACAAGGAGTCATCCGGCCAGCCTTCTTCGCTCCAGTCCATTTCATCGACAAAATACGTCTCGTCAAAGCCGAACTTTGGATAAATGATGTTGCGCTTCCAGAAGGTCGAGTAATAGTCATGCAGGCCGTAGGTGTGATACCCCTCGTGGCGGAAGTGGCTGACGATGGTATGCGCATCGCTGCGATACTGGTTGGCAAAGTTCTGGTAATCCACCCCCGGGAAAACCTTGCTGGACAGGCCCGTTAGCACTTCAAATTCGGCCTCCGCTGTGCCGCCGCCGTATACCGGGCTCACCATGTGAGTCAGTGCAAAGCCCTGGTCTTTGAGCTTGAGTACAGACGTGGGAAAGCGCTGGTCTTCGGTGGTGAAGCAAGACTCACACAGGACCACGAATACATCTGGCGTGGAGGCATCAAATTGGCGCAGTGGCGCGGCGGCGTAGAAATTATGCGGGCCATGCTCCGGCGGCGGCACGGTTTCGGCGTTCAGGTACAAGTGCCCCAGAATGCCGTTGCTGCGCGCGTTTTCACGGAAGTTGTATGACAGATACTGGGTATCGAGGGCATCGGTCAGGCGCGGGGTAATGTAGTCATCCAGCCGGGCCGGGTTATCCATGCGGATAAAAAACAGGGCGGGCAGGATGGTGGCCGGTAATAGCCGCCACGACAGTATTTTGGGATGCCGATACAGGCCATAGCCCACAGCCAGCAAAGTCAGCACCACGTAGAACACCAGATGCCAGTCGGCATAACCAGTCAGCGCGGCGCCCTGCGACACTTCAAACAGATCCCGCGTCAGCAACGGCTCGCCCGTCGCGTCTTCCTTGATCCAGCTACCGTTCAGCAACGCGCCTTCCAGCCCGATGGTGGCGGCTACCGCGGACCAGCGTTCCAGAAAAGCAAAAAAGAAGCAGAACAACAGCAATTGAAACAGCACGCGCGGGGCGGCCCAATCGGTATCGACCAGAATGCGCATGGCCAACAACAGAAGCACTGGCGCGACGGGGCTGACTTTTTTCCAGGCAGGCGCTAGCCATGCCGGCACGGTGGCCGGGCGCAGTTTGCGGAATCCAATATCCGCAATGGCGGCGGGGCTGAGCAATTTCATGGGCGCAATGAGGTGGGTGGCAGCGGCAAAACCCCCGACCTTAGACCGAGAGCCGGGGCCACGCAAACGGCAATTTTTACATTTTTGTGAAAATCCTGAAGAGAGACTGACGAAAAGCATGGCGGGTTCCCCTGCTTGCAGGTTTTTTTGCGCATCCTTATCATCTTTTCCAGCTTATCCAGCCGCAAACGCATTCCGGTTCGAGACCCAGCCCGCGGCACATCCGCCGCCCGTTGTGTCCTGGTGCAAATTCGCACCCGTCGTCCGCCCGTTTGCCAGACTCTCCCCATACATACCTGACGGCATGACTGGAGGATGGCGGCTGCTGGATCAGCAACTGGCGTTCTCTGCCACGCAATGTCATAAAAATACAGAGAACCAGCCATGACGACTTCTGCGATCAGCCCGCCTGCCAATTCCACGGCGCGGGTTGCGGTGGCCAGCTTTATCGGTACCGCCATCGAATTTTTTGATTTCTATATCTTTGCGACGGCCGCCGCGCTGATCATCGGCCCGACGTTTTTCCCCAAAGAATCCAGCACCGCCCAGGCGCTCAATGCGTTTGTCACTTTCGGCATCGCCTTTCTGGCGCGGCCGATTGGTTCTGCGCTGTTTGGTCACTTTGGCGACCGCATCGGGCGTAAATCGACGTTGGTGGCTTCATTGCTGGTAATGGGCGTATCGACCACGCTGATTGGCTTCTTGCCGGGCTATGACAGCATTGGCACGTTGGCGCCGCTCTTGTTGTGCGTGCTGCGCTTTGGTCAGGGCATCGGACTGGGGGGCGAATGGGGCGGTGCCGCTTTGTTGGCCACCGAGAATGCGCCCGCAGGCAAGCGTGCGTGGTTTGGCATGTTCCCGCAAATGGGGCCGTCGATCGGCTTTCTATTTGCCAATGGTTTGTTCTTTGGCCTGGCTGTGCTGCTCAGTGACGAACAATTTAAAAGCTGGGGCTGGCGCGTGCCGTTTATTTTCAGCGCCGCGCTGGTGATGGTCGGCTTGTATGTGCGCCTCAAGCTGCACGAAACCCCGGTGTTCGCCCAAGCCATGCAACGCAATGAACGCGTGAAAGTGCCGCTGTTCGAGACTTTCTCTGGCCATCTGTTGCCAGTGGTGCAAGGCGCTTTCTCGATGGTGGTGTGTTACGCGCTGTTTTACATCTCCACCGTGTTCTCGCTGTCTTATGGCGTGAAAGTACTGCATTTCTCCAAGCCCGAATTCCTGGCGTTGCTGTGCTTTGCGGTGCTGTTTATGGCACTGGGCACGCCACTGTCAGCTTGGGCCAGCGACAAATGGGGCCGTCGACCGGTGCTGTTGCTGGGTACTGCGCTGGCGATGTTGTCCGGTTTTGCCATGGCGCCGCTGCTTGGCGGTGGCACCACCGTTTCGGTCGGGCTGTTCCTGGTGATCGAGCTGTTTCTGATGGGCTTTACCTTTGGACCGATGGGCGCGTTGCTGCCGGAAATCTTCCCGACCCGCGTGCGTTATACCGGGGCCTCCATTGCCTATAACGTCGGCGGGATCATCGGGGCCTCAATTGCGCCATTCATTGCGCAGGTGCTGGTGGAAAAAGGCGGTCTGAGCTGGGTGGGAGGATATGTATCGGTGGCGGCGTTGTTGAGCTTCCTGGCGGTGTTGTCGATGCGTGAAACCAAAGGGGCTGATCTGGTGAGCGATGTGGTTACCAGTGAGGCTGCAGAAGTGGGTGCGCAGCCGGTGGCTCAGCGGGGCTAGTTCACTTGCATAGGGTGCAATACCCCAAAAGGGCGTTGCACAGATCAAAGTCATCTGCCCCAACAAGCCAAGGTTATGTGGTGCTGTCATTGAGGCGGCATTGCCGGTGGGTTACGCCGGGTCGGCTAACCCACCCTATGTGCTCATTGAGTGTCGTGTCTAGTAGGGTGGGTACAGCGCCGCCGCGTGCTTTGGGCGGATACTGATTCGGGCGGAGCGCGGCGGGTTGTAGCCGCCCTGCATATGTTTATGCGAAGGGGTGAAGCTAGCCGAGCTAACCGTTAACCCACCAACTCAGTCGCAATCTCAAATCGCCCGCTCAACGCTTTATGAATCGGGCACTTCTCCGCTACCCGCAGCAAATCGGCGCGGGCGGCGTCATCCAGATTACCGCCCAAGGTGATCTGGCGTTGCAACCGGTACACCCCGTCTTCCTCGTGCCGCGTCACACTCACTGCAATGTCTGCCAAAGCATAACCACGGCGTTGCGCGTACATCTGTAGCGTCAGCACGGTGCAGGCACCCAGCGCGGAATCCAGCAAATCGTGGGGGTCTGGCGCTTTGCCGTTGCCACCGGCGGCCGGGCTGATATCTGCCACCCATTGCGCGGTACCGTTGCTGATATGGGCTAGCGACTCACCGCTGGCCGCTTGCCAGTTCACATTGATAATCATGATTACTCCGCCAGAAAAGTGAGACCTTACCCAGGTGGTCTGCACAGTGTAGCTCGCCAATTGTTTCACCACGCGCCGGCACCGCTAGAATCCAGACTCTGACGCCGGCTGGTCCTGGGCGTCGAAACTTGGGGAGCTTGCATGCTGGAGCGGCACGTCTGGCGGGATTTTGTGGCGGTGACATTCAGTGTGGCGATTGTCGGCATCGGTTTGGGCTGCACCTTGCCGCTGACCGCGCTGGCGCTGATCCGGCAGGGCTTTGGCCCGGAAGTGGTCGGCTGGCTGGCCGCGGCCAGTGCGCTGGGTGGGGTGACCGGCACCTTTGCCGCGCCAGCAATCACCCGACGCCTTGGGCGGCGCACCGTCATGTTGTCTTGCATGCTGCTCGCGACCGCTGCGGTGATGCCGTTGCAGTTCACCTCTTCGCTGGCGAGCTGGGCGCTGCTGCGGTTTTTGTTTGGTTTGTCGATGGCGCCGCTATTTGTGCTGGGCGAAGCGTGGATCAACCTCTTGCCGCCCGATGCTTCACGCGGCCGCGTGGTGGCGATCTACTCCACCAGTTTCAGCCTGTGCCAGATGCTGGGACCAGGGCTGACCACTTGGTTGTCCGGCTTGCCTGATACCGGCTTTTTGATTGCCGGTGCATTGTTCTTGCTGGGCGCGCCTGGCGTTGCCCTGGCCCGTGGCGGCACGGATGACGACCACGCCAGCGAGATCGCCCCAGCCGACGCCACCCAGAATGCCAACGCCTCCTGGTGGGCCATTATGCGATTCGCCCCGGTGATCATCGCGGGCACCGCATTCTTCGCCCTGTTTGATACCGTCACCCTGAGCTTTCTGCCACTGTTTGCACTGGATTACGGTTTCTCGCGCGAGCAAGCATTGCTGGCCGCCGCAGTGGTCATGGCTGGAGATGCCATGCTGCAATTTGCTGTGGGCTGGCTGGCCGATCACTGGGGCCGCGCACGCATCCATCGCTTATGTGGTTTGCTGTTGTGTCTGCTGTTGCCGCTCATGCCGTGGGTAGTGCATGCCTCGTGGCTGTGGTGGCCGTATCTATTTGTGCTTGGCGGGCTGGCGGGCGCGGTGTACACGCTGGCGGTCGTGGCCAGTGGCGATTACTTTACCGGCGCGGCCTTGCTGCGTTCTGCCGGGTTGATAGCGCTGACCTGGAACGTGAGCAGCAGCGCCGGTCCGGCCATTACCGGCATGGCGATGCAGGCTTGGGGTTCGGCCGCCATGGTCGCAGTGT
Organism: Silvimonas sp.; assembly: GCF_031291215.1. NCBI lineage: Bacteria > Pseudomonadati > Pseudomonadota > Betaproteobacteria > Neisseriales > Chitinibacteraceae > Silvimonas > Silvimonas sp. Next base: position 213,442 of record NZ_JARLJK010000142.1, on the reverse strand, counting down.
TGCTGGTGGTGGCAGTGGGATTCTTGCTGGTGGCGCGGGTCCGCCCGAATGGCAAGTTGGTCGTTGCCGATGCCGTTACTGAGCGGGCCTGAGCGAATTTGGCGGAATCGGGATATATTTACCCGGATAAAATATTGACATGGTTATTATTGTCCGGGTAAATTATGTCGATCGAATGCGCCTGAAGGGGCCGATCCATGAATTCCAGTCAATCACAAACCTGTTCCGCTTTTGCCGGAAGCAACCTGCTGGCGTCGGGTGCGCTGGCACAAGTAGCCGTTGCGGCCAAAGCCGCGCTCGATGGCGGTGAATCGGCATCTATCCTCATTTTTGATGACGTTACCAGCCAGCTTGTTGAGGTGGATTTTCGTGGTACTGCTACCGATGTGGCCCAGCGTCTGGCCGCATCCACCGTAGCCGAACCGGCGCTCGAACCCGCAGTGCAAGCAAACGACGAACCAGCGCGTGGTCGAGGTCGGCCCAAGTTGGGTGTCGTGCCGCGCGAGGTCACTTTGCTGCCGCGCCACTGGGAATGGCTCAATGCCCAACCGGGCGGCGCCTCGGTGGCATTACGCAAATTGGTAGAAGCTGCGCGGCACGCCAATGAAGGTAAAGACCGGCAACGAAAAGCGCAGGAGGCGTGCTATCGCTTTATGGCGGCCATGGCGGGCGATCAGCCCGGCTTTGAAGAGGCCAGCCGCGCGCTGTTTGCTGGCGATGCCGTGCAGTGGGCGAGCCAGATTGCCCGCTGGCCGACGGATATCCGCAACCATGCAGACAAGCTGGCCGCAGCTGCATTTGCCTGAGGCCAAGGCGCCAGCGATTGGACGCAACTCGCCGCGCGGCCTACGCTGAACTACCAAAAGGTGTCGGTTGAAAATCGGGAGTACCAATGGAAGTCGAGTTCCGCCACCGGGCGTTTGACATGATGAGCTTTGTGATCCGCTGCGCCGGATCGGCCACGCTGGCATATTTGCTGGCGTTGGTACTGCAGTTGCCGCATCCGGTGTGGGCGTCGATGTCGGCGCTGATCGTTTCGCAAGAGAACATCCACGCCACGCGCGACTCCATGTCCGGGCGGATTATCGGCACCTTGCTGGGCGCGCTGATTGCCTTGATCGTGCATCGCTCAGGTTTGTGGCTAAACGTGCCGTTGGCATGGCAGCTGGCGCTGGCGGTGGGTATTTGCGCCGTCATCGCCAAAGGGCGCCCGACCATCCGGGTCTGTTTGTGGACCGCGCCGTTGGTGTTGTTAACGTCTTCAACTGACGTCACGCCGGAACTGACCGCGCTGTTTCGCACCGGTGAGGTCTTGCTGGGCGTGTTGATTGGCGGTGTTTTGCATTTTGCCGAGGCCAGTTTGATGACGCTGTTCAAGCTGGGGCGCTATCGGCACATAGAAGAACAACCGGCGCTGCCCGCCAAGTTGTTTGAAGCGCATCAGCGCGGTGTTTTGCAGCATCGCAAAGACGTGGCGCGCGATTATCGCGGTGGTCAGGCGGATGATTGAGCCGCTATCGCAATTGATGTGAATGGCGATCTGAAATGGCCGGGCAGTTAACTCACCCGGCCATGCCCGTTGGCTGGATCAGCCGTGCTTCTCGCTATCCATATGCGCCAGCTGCGCTGCCGGATAACGCTCACCGGCGGCGGCATCGGCGGGGATGGCATTCTCGATTTGTGCGAGATCGGCGGCGCTCAGCGGTACATCCAGCGCGGCCAATGATTCGGCCAGACGTTCACGCCGGCGGGCACCCACCAGTGGCACGATATCCTCGCCACGCGCCAGCACCCAGGCAATGGCAATCTGCGCCACGGTGACGCCTTTGGCTTGCGCAATGCCACGCAGCGTATCTACCAGTGCCAGGTTGTGGACCAGGTTGTCGCCCGAAAAACGTGGGCTCACGCCGCGGAAATCACCCTTTTGCAGTGACCGTTCTGGCGTCCAGTGACCACTGATCAAGCCGCGCGACAACACACCATAAGCCGTGATGCCAATGCCTAGTTCTCGGCAGGCGGGCAGAATGTCCGATTCCAGCGAGCGCGAGATCAGCGAGTATTCAATTTGCAGATCGGCAATGGGCGCTACTGCCGCAGCGCGGCGGATGGTTTGCGCGCCCACCTCAGACAAACCAATATGGCGGATGTAACCCGCTTTGACCAGATCGGCCATCGCGCCAATGGTTTCTTCAATCGGCACGGTCGGGTCCAGCCGGGCGGGGCGATAGATATCAATGTGATCCACACCCAGGCGCGTCAGCGTATAGGCGAGGAAATTCTTGATCGCCGCCGGGCGGGAGTCATAACCAGACCAGCCGCCCGCCGGATCACGCAGTGCGCCAAATTTGACGCTGATCTGTACCTGATCACGGTTTTTGCCTTGCAGCGCTTTGCCGATCAGCATTTCGTTGTGACCCATGCCGTAAAAATCACCGGTATCCAGCAAAACCACACCTGCGTCCATCGCGGCGTGAATGGTGGAGATACTTTCGGCCTCGTCCGCCGGGCCATACATGCCAGACATGCCCATGCAGCCCAGACCCAGCGCAGAGGTCAGCGGGCCGGTCTTACCAAGTTGTCGTGTTTGCATTGTCAAACTCCAGTCTCAAAACAGTGGATGGGCAGCGGCAGATATTTGTCGATGCCTCAGTGTAGTAACCCTGTGCTTGCGTTTGATGATTCTCTGTTGGGGCAGAGGCCAGCGCGTTGGAGTGCATTGTTATTGATCGCGATACCTGGATAAATACCGCAAAACTGGATTTATTATCCGAATGTAAATAACAATTAATGTATCAACCTCTCAGAGCTCAGCAATGGATCGCATTCAGGCCATGCAGGTTTTTCTTAAAGTGGCCGAGTTTGGCAGCTTCACCAAAGCGGCGGACTGGCTGCATTTGCCGCGCGCTACGGTCAGCAATGCCATTCAGTCTCTGGAAAAACGTCTTGGCGCGCAGTTATTCCAGCGCACCACACGCCGGGTCAGTTTGACGCAGGAAGGCTTGTTATATCAGGAGCGCTGCACCCGGCTGGTGGCCGAACTCGAGGAGACCGAAACCTTGTTCAGTGGCGCCACGCAGCAACCCACGGGCGTTGTTCAGGTGGATATGCCCGAGCGCATGGCGCGGTTTGAGGTGATTCCACACCTGCCGGATTTCTTCGCTCGTTATCCGGATATCCAGCTGCGTTTTGGCGCGTCGGACCGGTTTGTCGATCTGGTCGGCGAGGGTGTGGACTGCGCCGTGCGCGTGGGGCCGCTGGCCGATTCCACATTGATGGCCCGCCGCGTTGGCATGATCGAGCAAATCAACTGCGCCTCGCGTAGTTATCTGGAACAGTACGGCACGCCTCAAACGCTGGCGGATCTGGCTTCGCATCTGGCGGTGAATTTTCATTCCAGCCGCGCCGGGCGCGATCTGGATTGGGAATACTTCGTGGCCGGCGAGCCGCGCACGCTGCGGATGCGCAGCCTGATCTCGGTTAGTAGCTCGGAGGCCTATGTGGCTTGTTGCCAGGCCGGGCTGGGGCTGATTCAAGCGCCGCACGCAGGTTTACAGGAGCTGTTGGCCAGCGGCGAGTTACAGGAAGTCTTGCCGCAATATCGGGCGGCGCCGCTGCCGGTTTCCGTGGTCTATGCTCAAAACCGGCGCTTGTCCGCCCGTGTTCGGGTGTTTGTGGATTGGGTGGCGGATATTCTGCTGGCCACTTCACGCTAGCAAAGATTTGCGCGGATGAAATTGTCTGGATTGTCGCCGTTTGTCGGTGAATAAGTCGTACTGTCACGTGCTCAGCATTCATTTGGCATAATCCGCGCATTATAAAATGCTGATACAACCAGGATTCCCCATGCCGCACTCTTTGCAGGGTCGTGTTGCCACGGCTGTTGCTGCGATTTTACTTCCGGTTATTTTGGGAGGCGCACTGCTGTTTGCCTTGAACGAGAGCGATCGCGTTCATCAACAAACCGATGCCCAAGCTGAACAGGCCGCCCAAAACGCAGTCGATCAACTGCAGTTGACCAACGACCAGATGCAAGCGCGGGTTCAGGCCTCCATGAAGCTGCTCAAGTCGCGCGGTATAGCGACGGGCGTTCCCGCCGCCGGGCCTGCGGTGGCAGTCAAAGACAAACAAGTCCCCGAATTACTGTTAGGTACGCAGCCGCAAGCCAATCATTTTGAGCTGGTCGATGGCCTGTTCGACATCATGGGCGGCACCGCCACGTTGTTCTCCCGTTCCGGTGAAGACTTCGTGCGCGTGTCTACCAACGTCAAAAAGGACGGCGTGCGTGCCATTGGCACCATGCTTGATCCAAAGGGCCGTGCCATCGCTGCCATCCGCCAGGGCCAGCCGTTTTATGGGCAGGTGGATATTCTGGGCAACCCGTATATCACCGGCTATGAACCGATTCGCGATGCCGCCAATGCGGTGATCGGCATTTGGTATGTCGGTTACAAAGTGGATCTGACGCCGCTGCAAACCACGGTCGGGCGCACGCGTCTGCTGCAAAGTGGTTTTGTGGCGGTGGTCGATGACAAAGGCAAAGTGCGCTTTCATTCCTCTGGGGTAGACGACGCCACGGCGCAGCAAGTGATCGAAAGTACGCCTGCGGGTTGGGCCAAGGTCGAGCGCCCGTTTGATGCCTGGCAATTCAAAGTGGTGGCGATGTGGCCGGAATCTGAGGTCAACCAGATCGCCCGTCAGCGCGCATTGGTGATTGGTGCCAGTGCAGTGCTGGTGGCGGTCTTGCTGCTGTTGGTATTGCTGGCGTTATTGCGGCATCTGGTACTCAAGCCATTGGGCGGTGAGCCGGAACTGGCTGTTCGTGCGGCACAGGCCATTGCCGACGGTGATTTGTCGTTTCCGCTGAAGATCAGCAATGCAGCGCCAGGCAGCATGCTGGTAGCCATGTCGCGAATGCGCGATGCGCTGCGGGCCATGATTGAAGAAATCCAGCAAGAAGCGCGCGGGGTGAACGAGATTGCCGCCCGCTTTAAAGCGACGTCCCGGCAGATCGCCGAGGGCTCGGCCCGCCAGAGTGATGCCACGACGACCATGGCAGCGGCGCTGGAAGAACTGACCGTGAGTGTGAATCATATTGCGGCCAGTGCGCAGACGGCGCTGGAAAGCACGGACGAAAGCGCGGCGTTGTCGCGTCAAGGCGGCCAGGTGATCGCCCGCACCGTGACGGAAATCCAGGGCGTGGCGAATCAGGTTGATGAAACCGCCAAAGTGATTGAAGCCACTGCGCAGCAAACCGGCGCGATTGCCAGCGTGGTGCAGGTGATTCGTGAAGTGGCCGATCAAACCAACTTGCTGGCGCTGAACGCGGCCATTGAAGCCGCGCGCGCCGGAGAACAAGGCCGTGGCTTTGCGGTGGTCGCGGACGAAGTACGCAAGCTGGCCGAGCGTACAGCGCAATCAACCCAGGAAATCAGTCGCACCATCGAAGCCGTCCAGACCAGTGCCAACGACACGTCCAGGAACATCCAGATGACGCAATCACGGGTGACGCAGGGCGTGGATATGGCGAATGAGGCAGGCGAAGCCATCCGCCGGATTGAAGGTGCATCCAGTGAGGTATTGCGGGTGACGCGTGAGATTACCGGCGCACTGCGCGAGCAAAGCCAGGCCAGCAATGAGATTGCCACCAACGTGGAACGTGTGACGCAGATGATCGTGCAGAACGAAGCCGCGTCGCGCGAGGCGGCGGCGGAGGCAGAAGAAATGCATCAGGTGGCAAGCAACCTGAATACCACGCTGGGGCGTTTCAGGCTCTAGCGCGTTGTCAGCGGCGGCCGGTTTGTGGCCGCGCCAGAAACACAAAAGACCGGGTCAAACCGGTCTTTTGCATTCAAGCCTTATACCGCAGACCAGCTCTTGCCCAGCGGATTGAAGGTTGGCTTCTGGCCGCCCCACAATTGTTCCAGGTCGTAGTAGTCGCGTACTGGCGGCAGCATCACGTGCACGACCAGATCACCCGCGTCGACCAGTACCCATTCGCCGGAGTCTTCGCCTTCGGTGCTGACGATCTCAAAACCCTTGGCCTTGAGCTCAACACTGACGTTGTTGGCCAGGGCGCGAACCTGGCGGTTTGATTCGCCAGTGGCGACGATCATGCAATCAAAAAGATCGGTGAGCTGCGTGGTATCCAGGACCAGGATTTCTTTGCCCTTGATATCTTCCAGTGCCGCTACGGCAACTTCGCGCATCTGCTGTGTGTGTTCGTTCATGCATCCATATCCTGCGGTGACCGACGGAACCGGCAAACAAGTCTGACTGACGTTTGCCCATCCGGCGGTAAAGCCGCTTCAAGTTAGGTAAAGCCCGGACTGCCGAATGGCTTCGGCGACCGGAGTCAGGCCGTTGATATCTTCACCGCGCGCGAGTTTTTCGCGCAGATCGGTAGCAGAAAACGGCATGAGCGGAGTTGGCAGGATGCTGATCCTGCCTTTGCCCAACGCGTCGGTTTGCGCTGGCACTTCGCGGGATTGCAATACCCGCGTGAGTTCTTCAGAAAGCTTAGTCCAATCGTAGCCGGGACGTGCGGCAATCACCATATGACCGGCTTCAAGCAGGTCGGTCCAGCGCTGCCAGGTGGTCAGGTGGTGGAACGAATCTGCCCCGATCAACCACACCAGCAAGGTATCCGGCAGAGCCTGTTGCAACTCGGCCAAGGTATCTACCGTATAACAGTAGCCGTCGCGGCGCACCTCCCGGTCGTCGGCTGTCAGCCCGGATTCGCCAGCCAGGGCTTGTTTCACCCAGTCAAAACGTTGCTGCGGCGAAACCGGTGGGACCGGTCGATGCGGTGGCAAACCGGTGGGGATCAGCCGTACTTCGGGCAAGACGAACGTATCGCGCAAGGCCCGGGCCAGGATCAGGTGGCCATTGTGAATCGGGTCAAAGGTGCCGCCGAAAATACCCAAAGTGGCTTTCGGCGGCATGGCTATATCAGGGGTACTCAAACGCGGACTTCTCCGTTACCGAGCACAATCCATTTTTCGCTGGTCAGGCCATCGAGCCCAACCGGGCCGCGGGCGTGGATTTTGTCGGTGGAGATACCAATCTCTGCACCCAGCCCGTATTCAAAACCATCGGCAAAACGGGTTGAGGCGTTGACCATCACCGAAGCCGAATCCACTTCACGCAAGAAACGGCGCGCTTTGGAGTAGTTTTCGGTGACGATGGCGTCGGTATGGTGCGAACCATAAGTGTTGATATGGTCCATCGCCGCATCCAGATCGTTCACGATCTTGATCGACAGAATCGGCGCCAGGTATTCGGTGCGCCAGTCGTCTTCAGTAGCCGGAATCGCGTCAGGCAGGATATCGCGCGTTGCTGCACAACCGCGCAGTTCTACGCCCTTGGCGCGATAAATATCAGCCAGCGGCGGCAGAATGGCTTGCGCCACTTTGGCGTTCACCAGCAGCGTTTCCATGGTGTTGCAGGGCGCGTAACGATGCGTTTTGGCGTTATCGGCAATGCGGATGGCTTTGTCGGCATCTGCTTCTTCATCGATATAAACGTGGCAGATGCCATCCAGATGCTTGATCACCGGCACGCGGGCATCTTTGGCCACGCGCTCAATCAGACCCTTGCCGCCACGCGGCACGATCACATCCACGAATTCGGTCATGGTGATCAGCTCGCCCACCGCAGCGCGATCTGGTGTTTCGATAATCTGTACGGCGGTTTCCGGCAAACCGGCCACGGCCAGGCCTTCTTTCACCAGTTTGGCAATCGCCTGGTTGCAGTGGAACGCCTCGCGCCCACCGCGCAGGATGGTAGCGTTGCCGGATTTGATGCACAGCCCGGCCGCATCAGCGGTGACGTTGGGGCGGGCTTCATAAATGATGCCAACCACGCCCAGCGGCACACGCATCTTGCCGACCTGAATGCCGGAAGGCTGATATTTGAAATCGCCCATCTCGCCCACCGGATCACGCAAAGAGGCGATCTGACGCAAGCCTTCGGCCATGGTGCGGATGGTTTTTTCAGTCAGTTGCAGACGATCGAGCAGGGCAGGTTCAAGGCCATCAGCGCGGGCTTGTTCCATATCCTGGTTATTGGCGGCGATCAGCAACGCAGCATCGCGTTCAACAGCGGTGGCAATTGCTTCCAGGGCAGCATTTTTGGCGCGGGTGTCAGCCTTGGCCATGGCGCGACTGGCCTGGCGTGCTTTACGACCAACATCCTGCATGTATGCCTGAATATCCATCTTCTGCTCGAAAATCAAGGGAATAGCATGTCATTGTAGCGAAATGGCATGCTGCTGTCCGCTCCGGCTGCTGCTGGCTTAACGTTGCGGCAGTACCGGCATTTGCAACACGGTAACGCCAACGTTGTCGGCGATCTTGCGATTGAACCAGTCTGGCGCCGAACTTTGCACGCCAATCAGCAACGGGCCGTGAGCTGTTTCCACCCAGATGGGCGAGCCGCTGTCGCCAGACAAGGTGTCGCAGCGGTGATAAATCGTGTTGTTGCTACGTAGCTTGGTGATGCTGCAACCACGATGCGCAGTGAGCGCGTCGTCGTGGTCTTCGGCAAAACCAGCCTGGGTGACCGTGAACTTGCTTTGCTTGAGCAGCGCTTCAAGCTCAGCGCGATTGCCGCTGAAAGCGGGGATAGGCTGCGGCGCGGTGCCATCAACCAGCTCCAGTTTCAGGATGGCCATATCGTAGGGCGCGGCGGCAGGCATGATGTAGACATCATCACCTTTGTATTTCAGCCCGGCTTGAAAGCGGGGATTAAAAATCTGGCTGACCACGCGATAACGGGCGGTGTATTTGCCTTTGTTAAAACCCGCGAGGAACCAGCGGCCCGGATCAACGGTGCGGCCTTCCATCAAAAAACAATGCGCAGCGGTAACGGCGGTAGTGGGGGAAATTAGTGTCGCGGTGCATTCGCTTTGTTTTTCGGTCTGCAATACGCCAATCGCATTAAACGGCGCAGCATACGGCGCGGGAATAAACACGCGGTCATCGTGACCAAAAAACAGCGCCTTGCGTTCTTGCTCAGGGTTGGCGTGAGCCAAAGCGGCGGCAAAAGAGAGCAGAACGATTAACCACTTCATGAGAAACCTCGAAAACCAGTCCAACTAAACCAGGGAAATAGCGCTGACCCCATGTCAGGCTTTGTGCCTAGGTGGCAGACGCCTGGCACGCCGGGTAGTTCAAAAACAAAAACGGGGACAGAAGTCCCCGTTTTTGTTGGTATTACCGGAGCCAATTACTTAGCTGCGGATGCCTTCACTGCGGAAGCAGCGGAAGCCTTGTGCTTTTTAGCTTGAGCTTTTTGGGCTGCGGAAGCTGCCGAAGCCTTGTGCTTCTTGGCTTGAGCCTTTTGCGCTACGGAAGCAGCAGAAGCCTTCTTGGCTTGTGCTTTTTGTACCGAGGAAGCTGCGGAAGCTTTCTTGGCTTGAGCCTTTTGTGCTACGGAAGCAGCGGAAGCCTTCTTCGCTTGAGCTTTTTGCTCGGTAGCGCCGGAAGCCTTCTTGTGAGCGTGTTTTTCAACCTTCACCGATTTAACGGTGGAAGCAGGAGCGTCAGCAGCAACGCCAAAAGCAGCGGCGCCGGCAAACATGGTAGCGACGAGAGCAGCAACCAACTTGTTCATGGTGTTTCTCCAACAATATTTTGAGGAATGCGGGACACGTGTGTTTCGTGTTGGAGTGGATTATTGAGAATTGCGAGCGTGCGGTCAGTGCGGGGATGGTTGCGTGTTGTAACTGAATGTACTTCGGCGGTGCATGAATCGTTCTTTTTGTTATTAGCCGCACCAGCGTGGGGCTGGTTTTTCCTTACAATTCAAAGGGCTGATGGGGTGGCATCAGCCCTTTAACTTACAGTTTATCGGCGTCTTTCATGTTCGTTGGCCAGAACAACAAGGCGCGAGCCCCGCCCAACGGTGAGGTTTCTATGCGCAAATTGCCGCCGTGCCCGCGCATGACCATGGCCACAATCGCCAAACCCAGGCCATATCCGCCCGTAGTCCGGTTGCGGCTGCTTTCCAGTCGCTCGAACGGCTGCAACAAACGTTCGCGTTCTGCTTCGGGAATTCCGGGGCCGTTGTCGTCCACCATCAGGCGCGCTACGCCGTCGGACCAGGTCAATACCACCTGGATTTTGCCGCCACCATAGCGGCGGGCGTTGCTGATCAGATTACCCAGCACGCGCGACAGATAATAGCTATCGGCCGACATCAGCGGCGCACGCATACCGGTGGCGTTTTCCAGTGGCACCGGCGTGCCGCCGACGGCCAGTTCAGTCAGCTGGCGCTCCAGCCACGGCAGCATTTCAATGGGCTGGACTTCCAGCTTGAGTTGCGAGCGTTCCAGTTTGCGCAGCGTGAGCCATTCTTCGACCAGCTGATCGATCTGTTCCAGATCGCGCTCCATACCTGCGGCTTGCGAGTCCGTTTCAGCGCCGGCTTTGAGCGCTTCCAGCCGATAACGCATGCGGGCCAGTGGTGTACGCAGATCGTGCGAGATGGCGTCGATCATTTGCTGGCGGCTGGCGGTCAGCTCTTGCACGTCGTGCGCCATGCGGTTGAAGGTGGAGCCCAGTGTCGACAGCGGCGAGTTCTCGGAAAGCTCGGCGCGCACTTGAAAGTCACCGCTGCCCATTTTGCGACTCTGGCGAATCAGCGAGCGCAAATCACGATAGAACGGTCGCAGCCATAACCACGTGGGCAAGCCCAGCGCCGCGCACATCAGCAGCAAACCGAGAATGTCGGGCCAGGAAATATTGTCCAGCCGGTTCAGATACGGCACCGGTCCCAGCACGACAATCAGTTGGGTGTCCGGAATGCGGTGCAGATAGATGTCTTCATCTTCCAGCAAAATGATGTCGCCATCGGCCAGTGCCTTGCGGTTGGGCGTACTCAAGGTATAGGCATCGAGTTGCTCGATCTCGACCGGTACCGGCAGCTTGCCACGTAAACGGCTGATTTCGCTATGCCAGATCGATTGCGGCAAATCGCCCAGTTCTTCTTCCACAATGCTGATGGTGGTCTGGAAGATATCGGTGAGGTAATGCTGGTTGATGCGCTCGATCATGTGCTTGTACAGGCCGCCGATGATTAACGCCGAGGCCAGAAAACACAGCACAACCGTGAGATAGAAACGCAAAAAAAGCTGGCGCATTGCAAAACCCGCCGGGAAAGAACGCCGGGAACGGCGCAGGGTTAAAGTCAGACGTGTCAGGCGATGGCGACGTGGGCGGGCAGACATGGTCAGTCACGGCGCTCCGGCAGGGATGCCACGCCCGCGCAGGACCGGGTGAGGTCGGATCCTGGCGCCGGGGGGGCATCCGGTTCACTTCCTGGCAGCAGGCCTTATTCTTGCCACCAGATGTCGGTCGCAAACAAATAGCCTTTATGGCGAATGGTCTTGATCTTGCGTGGCTCGATCGGATCATCTGCCAGTTTCTTGCGCAAACGCGAAATCGCCACGTCCACACTGCGATCAAGCCCGTCGTATTCAATCCCGCGCAAACGCTTGAGCAAATGATCGCGCGAGAGGATTTCCCCAGCGTGGCTGGCCAGCTCCCACAACAAGTCAAAGTCACCGGTCGACAGGTGCAGCGGCTCGGTGCGGTAAGTTGCAGTGCGGTTGCGCGAATCAATGATCAGATGACCAAAGTTGGTGGTCGTGCGGTCATCTTTGGCGGCGCTGATGGTCGGGGTGACGGTGCCGGTGGACTGACGTAGATGCGCTTTGATGCGAGCCACTAGTACCGACGGCGGCGTGGTCTTGACCACGTAGTCGGTGGCGCCGATCTCAAACCCCAGAATCTGGTTCATGTCGCTATTGAGCGAGGTCAGAATCACAATTGGGCCAGTGTAGAACTCGCGCAGTTCGCGGCAGATGGTCATGCCGTCTTTGCCGGGCAGCATCAGGTCCAGCAAAATCAGTGTGGGTGGGTTGGCGCGCACGTTTTCGATCACGTGGTTACCGTCAGCCAGGTGTTCTACTTCAAATTCAAAGTTCTTCAGGAAACTGCCGATCAAACCGGCCAGTTCCAGATCATCCTCAACGAACAGAATGCGTTGGGTCATCGATTACTCCGAATCCACTCATCAGTTAATACGTTATTAAAAATGGCCACGATGATCAGCCGGCGCGCAGTTGGGCGAGTACCGCTTCGCGCAGCGCCGGGATATCGGTCGGGCAGGTGTCGAAGGCATAACGGATGAACCTGCCATTGCGGTGGACATCCATCCCGTCAAAATCTACGCCGATGAGTGATACCTCACTTTGTGGGGCCAGTTCACTCAACAGCGCGTGTTCGTCTTCCAGCGATAAAACCGGTGCAGCTTGCCACTGTTCGGTGTTGCTCCAGCCCATGCGCCCGAACCCGGCAATGTAGCGCAGAACCTCTACCTGCAAGCGCCAGACCGAAAAGTCCCCCAACGCCAGAAATTGCGCTGCCTGTGGCTGATACCGCTGGAGTCGCGCCATAAGCAAGGGCGTGGCGGCAACCGGCTGCGCAATGCCGACCAGCGTGACACGCTCGGCAGCAACGGCGTCGTCGGTGCTGTCATATACCAGCAGACTGGACCTGCCATCGGCCAGCAGGTTCTGGGTATGTTCGGCCAGACGACTGATCACAAACAGTGGACTGGCCGTTTCATCGCAGGCGTAGGGCAGCCAGGACGCATACGGAAACCCGGCCAGCTGGGCTGATTGCGTTGCCAGCGCGCCTTCGCGACTGCGGCGTAATAACTTGCGGGCCGACGGCACCCACTCGGGGGCCGCGTTCGCGGCATGGGACATGACAGCCAGCTATTGTTTTGGGAATATGTCGATTGTAGCGGCAGCCGCCGCCGCGCGTCCTTTTTATGGGGCCGCAATCTGCACACTTTGTGAGCCCAGCGGGCTGGAGCAACTGAAAATGACCGTACGTACGGTGCTGAAAATGGGAACGCCGAGCCTGCAGGAGCCATCGCTGCCGGTTGCGGCCTTTGATACCCCTGAACTGCATATGTTGATCGAAGACCTGTTCGACACCATGCATGCCTATAACGGCGTGGGCATCGCCGCCCCGCAGATTGGCGTTAACTTGCAGGTGGTGATTTTTGGTTTTGAAGCCAGCCCGCGTTACCCCGACGCCAAGCCGGTGCCGCAAACCATACTGATTAATCCGGTCATTACGCCGCTGAGCGATGAGGAAGAGTCTGGCTGGGAGGGTTGCTTGTCCGTGCCTGGTTTGCGTGGTGAAGTGCCACGTTATACCCGCATCCGCTATCAAGGGTTCGACGAGCACGGTCACGCCATCGACCGCATTGCCGAAGGCTTCCACGCCCGCGTGGTGCAGCATGAATGTGATCATCTGTGGGGTGTGTTGTACCCGCAGCGTATCCGGGACATGACGCGCTTTGGTTTTCTGGACGTATTGTTTCCGGATCTGACCGATGCGCCGGATGATTGATTGAACGGTGTTGCGACAATGCTCAACGCCGAAAACAAAAAAGCCCTGCAACTGCAGGGCTTTTTATTGCGCGTCACCACACGGTGCCGGGCATTTGACTCAACAATAATTACTCAACGATCAGGGTCAGGTCGCGTACAGATTCAACGCTCTGGTTGCCCGGGCCCCAGCACACTTTGGCCTTGTTGCCCTTCTGGAACATCACGATGCCATCAACTGCTTCTGGCTTGCTGACGGTCGCTACGCGGTTCACGCGGGTGTTGCGTTCAAATTGTGCGGACTTGCCGAAGAAAGGGATGCTGATTGCCATGATGTTTCTCTCCAGAGAACTGATTGAATTTTGATGACGTCAGTATAACTGTTTCGTAGTTATACTACGTAGTAATTATTTACGGAATGTACACGTAACAACTACATGGTGCTCAGTGCTCTGGAGTGGCTTTGATTGTACTTATATCATTGTTTTTAAATAACTAAATATAAAATCATGCTTTCTTTTGCATCACCAAACAATCATGTTTTTGTCATAATCGTGTAGTTTTAGTTCTTGTTTTGTACGTAGTCCATGAAGAATTTAATGCGTTTTCATGCATTAGTACGGTTTTACACTTGCTGGGCGTAGCCGACTTGTGGGCGCGGATGATCAATATCTGCGTGTCACAGCAGATGTTGATCAACGGGTTGGGCAAGTTTCGGGGGCCAAGGAGCATAGCTCGGTGCAGGGCTGGCCCGGCAGGGGCAATAAAAAAACCGCAGCAAGCTGCGGTTTTTTTCAAGCAAATCTAATCGGAAGGATTAGATGGCGCGGATGGCACCAGCTTGCAGACCCTTAGGGCCGTTCTTTACTTCGAACTCAACGCGTTGGTTTTCTTTCAGCGTCTTGAAGCCTTGACCGGTGATTTCGGAGAAGTGCGCGAACAGGTCGTCGCCGCCGTTATCAGGGGTGATGAAGCCGAAGCCCTTGGTGTCGTTAAACCATTTAACAGTACCGGTAGTAGTAGACATGCTACGTTCCTTTGAAACAATTTTTTAAAAATGGGCTGAAAGCCCGGTGGTGCATACGATCAGGAAACGTACCGGAAACTCTGGCAAAACGCCTACAAGGGCAAAGCAGGGTAAACCGTGGTCATGCTGAATCGAGAAGTGCAAGGCCGCACCATACACAGGTTTTTTTTTACTGTCGATAGCTACAAATGATTTTCGACAAGTGGCGCAGGGCCATGATTGGTGCGGGCTGCGTGGCAATTCTGCCTGTTTTGCGTTAGTCGTTTGCCGCCAGCTTTAGCGATAGCCGCTCGCCGGCAAGTTGCCTTGACTGTCGGAGTCGCCGCCCCGGTAAACAGCAAAGGCCTGATTCAGAGTGCTGGCAATTCTCGCAGCGCTTTTAGCCAACTGGTGCCGCAAAACGGGGGCCATGGCGTCGGCGTAGGCCAGCGGCACATCATTCGTCACGCCAGCGGTGCGCTGCGGACAAGTGAACCCGCCTGGCAACTCGCCATACGCCAGTGCGCGTGCCAGAGCGTTGGATTCATCGGCCCAGTCTTGGGGCGTACCCGCTGCCCACGCCGCCAGTTGCGGCGCGAAATCACTTAACAATTGATCGGCAAAAGCAGCTTCACTGGTGCCACGCAACAGCCGCTTGAGCATGACGCTGTCCCACAAGGCATGCAGATTGGTCGGGCGACCCGCAAAGGTCACTTGTTCGTCATTGCCGCCACGGTCGGCATTGTTGGCCGCGTGTAGTGGTTGGCTTATATCGGCAGCCAGGTGAATGACAATGCGCAAAGCGAGCTGTTTCGCCTCGCGCGTGGCTGCGGAATCACTCAAGGTAGCGCTCTCGCGGCGCAAGGTATCAGTCGCGCATTGGCCGTTCGGACAGTAGCTACTGTAATCAGCGGTGCTACAAAGAGGGATGTCGTCGTAATGCCACTGCGCGGAGCCCGGGTGACTAAGGGCGAGAGCAGCGCGGTTACGATCCAGCCAGGTTGTCGCATCAGCCAGATTGTCGGAGCCCAGCAGGTCACGTACCGCAGCCCGGCTCTGTGGCGTAAGCAGGTTCCATGCGGCCAGTCCGGTAATGCGGTGGCCTTGGGCTCCCCACGCCAGGGCCGGCTGGTTTACAAGACAAAGCATCAAGCTGGCCAAAGCAAGGAGCCAGGGGAAGGGGCGGTGTTTCTTGCTTGTTCTCATATAAATGTTCGCAAGGGATTGTGCAAACTTGTAATTAGAACGCTGTTGGCTACGTAATTTTTTTGTTTTCAAGCAAGGTATTTGGCAGGCATTCTCCGGTTATCCGTGCGAAATTACGCCAAAAGTTAACCATTGGGCTTGAAATTGCCAAAAGCCGTGGGCCGGGTGTCCAGAAAGTCGCCGCTTCAGCTTGCCGTTGCCCGGCAACTGACTGCGTTGCGTAACCAGCCAGCGCACCGCTTGATACCAGATTCGCTACTTATATTGAAGATTCGGGGAACACCATGAGCATCGCTACAGAACCAGGAAAGCCGCATCGTATTGTCATTGTTGGTGGAGGTGCAGGCGGACTGGAGTTGGCAACCCGGCTTGGCCACAACCTGGGCCGCACGCATAAGGCCAAGGTGACGCTGGTAGATGGATCGCCGACGCATATCTGGAAACCACTCCTGCATGAGGTCGCAACCGGCGCGCTCAATACCGGCGAGGATGAAGTGAACTACTTCGCCCACGCTCATCGCCACGGCTACGAGTTTGAATTCGGCTTCATGAGCGATCTGGATCGGGAAGAGAAAACCATCCGGCTTGATGCGGTGCGCGATGAGGATGATGGCACGGTGCTGACCGGCCCACGCTTGATCCCCTACGACACGCTGGTTCTGGCGGTAGGCGCCATCTGTAATGACTTTGGTACACCAGGTGTGCAGGAAAACTGCATGCAACTGAATACCCCGACCGAAGCCGACCGCCTGCGCAAACGCATTTTGGGTCAGTCGTTTATTGTTGGTACCGCCAACGACCCACTGCGTGAGCTACGGATATCCATCATTGGTGCGGGCCCGACCGGTGTGGAATTGGCGGCGGAGATTCATCATGCGGTGACGGAAGCGCATAACTACGGCTCGCATCTGGCCCCGGCCCAACTGCGCATCAACATCATTGAAGCTGCGCCGCGTATTTTGTCGGGTGCGCCGGAATCGCTGTCTTTATATGCCACGACTGAGCTGGAGCGCCGTCATATTTCGGTGCTCACCAACAGCAAAGTGGCGCAAGTGAACCCGGACAGCGTGTCGCTGGCGGATGGCCGGATCATTCCGTCGGACATCATCGTCTGGGCCGCCGGGGTGAAGGCCGCGCCGTGGTTATCGACGCTGGGTTTGCAAACCAACCGCAACGGCCAGATCGAAGTGACTTCGGTCATGCAAACCGTGACCGACAAACATATCTTTGCCATTGGCGATTGCGCGTTTGCGACCGACGGTGAAGGTGGTCCGCCGCTGAACGCGACGGCGCAAGTGGCTCACCAGCAGGCGCGCTGGCTGGCACAAATGCTGGAGCAATATTTTGAAGGGCGCGAAGTGGCGCCGTTCCGCTTCAAGCCGCAGGGCATCATGGTGTCGCTGGGCAAGAGCACGGCGGTAGGCAGTCTGGCCGCGGTGGTCGGGCCCAAGCGCGATTATTACGTGGAAGGGCTGGGCGCCAAGCTGATTTACTCTTCGCTGTACCGCATGCACCAAGCCGCGTTGCACGGCTGGTTTATGGCTACTTTGCTGTATCTGGGTGACAAGCTGCGCCGTATCGCCAACCCGGCGCTCAAGCTGCACTAAGCAGTGGGCGTGTGCCATATCGCGTTGGGCAGTCAGAAGCCACTCGCGTTTGGTACAGGCAAAAAAAACGCCGACCTATCGAGGCGGCGTTATAAACAGAGGATGGAAACGAAACCGCGCGGCGTGGTAACACGTCGCGCAATACGAATCCTCTGCTTGCCTGCACCGACGGTCATTATCGCGATCTAATTATTGACTGTTTAATAAAATTGTGATTTTTGGTTTGTCGTCCCCACTTCCTGTCTTTTATTGCGTATTTCAGCGCACACTGACCAATGGCAATTGGCAGCATGCCCCCTTTCTTCGGTAAGATTTGGTGTTTTTCCCGTGAGTGATATCGCATGGCGCAAGTTGGCGTAGTCATGGGCAGCAATAGCGACTGGGACGTCATGCGTCAGGCCGCCGAGCAGCTCAAAGCATTTGGCATCGAGTTTGAATGCAAAGTGGTCTCGGCGCACCGTACGCCGGATCTGATGTTTGAATACGCAGAAACCGCCAGGTCGCGCGGGCTGAAATGCATCATTGCCGGTGCTGGTGGCGCCGCCCATTTGCCGGGCATGATTGCAGCAAAGACAACGGTTCCAGTGCTGGGCGTGCCCGTGCCATCCAAGTATTTGCGCGGCGAAGACTCTTTATTGTCTATCGTTCAAATGCCTAAAGGTGTGCCGGTCGCCACCTTTGCCATTGGCGAGGCCGGTGCGGCCAATGCGGGCCTGTTTGCGGTGGCCATCCTAGCTGCTGAAAACCCTGAACTGGCCGAGAAACTGGCTCAGTTCCGCATGCGCCAGGAACGTACCGTGCTGGATATGACGCTGCCAGAGGTATGAATCAGGATGAGTTGGCACGCTACCAAGCCGTCGTTTCCGGCGGCTGGTGGCGCTGTGTGCTGTGGCGTGGCGTAGTGTGTTGGGGTGTTCCGACCAGTGCGCTGTTGTATTTAGTGCGTACGCTAAATGGTATTAGCAAAGACCCTATTTCAGGGCTGTTACACACGTTTCCATTGGGTTTGACGGCCGGTTTTGTCTATGGACTGGCCTTATGGGGCTTTGCGCAGTTGCAAATCCTCAAAGCAAAACGAGAAAAGGACTGAAAATAATGGCGATCAAGCCGATTCTTCCACCCGCGATGTTGGGTATTCTGGGTGGTGGCCAGCTTGGCCGCATGTTTACAGTCGCTGCCAAAACCATGGGCTATCAAGTCACCGTGCTTGATCCGGACCCACATTCCCCCGCGGCAGACTTCGCCGACATCCACATTGCGCGTCCGTACACTGATCCGCAAGCGCTGGCGCAACTGGCACAAACCTGTGCCGCCATCACCACCGAATTCGAGAACGTCAACGCCGACAGCATGCGCTGGCTGGCACAGCAAGGCGTGCCGGTCAGCCCATCGGGTGAATCAGTCGCCATTGCGCAAGATCGCATCGCCGAGAAAACCTTTATTCGTGGTGCGGGTCTGGATACCGCGCCATTTCTGGCCGTGAATAACGCGGGTGATCTGGCGGGTGATTTGTCACCATACTTGCCCGGTATTCTGAAAACCGCGCGTATGGGCTACGACGGCAAAGGCCAGGTCCGCGTCAACAGCGCTGAAGAAGCGCGCCTCGCCATGTCGAACATGAAGCATCAGGCCTGCGTGCTGGAGAAAATGCTGCCGCTGGTGGCAGAGGTTTCGGCCATTGTCACCCGTACCTGTGCCGGCGAAGCAGCGTGCTTCCCGGTGGCGGAAAACCAGCATGTTAATGGCATTCTGGATATCTCGATTGTCCCGGCGCGCATCAGCCAGGCCTTGCTCGACAAGGCGCGCAGCATGGCGCTGCAACTGGTAGAAAAACTCGATTATGTCGGCGTGCTGGCGGTCGAGTTCTTTGTGCTGGAAGGCGATCGTCTGGTGATCAACGAAATGGCGCCGCGCCCGCATAACTCCGGTCACTACACGCTGGACGCCACCGTCACCAGCCAGTTTGAACAGCAAGTGCGCGCCATGTGCGGCTTGTATCCTGGCCGCCCGGATTTACTGCGCCCGGTGGTCATGGTCAACTTGCTGGGCGATAGCTGGGGCGAGAACAACGCCGAGCCGCATTGGGAAGTACTGCTGACCGCACCCAATACCAAGCTGCATTTGTACGGCAAGAAAGAAGCGCGCATTGGCCGCAAGATGGGTCACTTCAACGTGCTGGCCGACACGCCCGACGCCGCACTGGAACAAGCCGTGGCCATCAAGGACACGCTGTGACAGAGACCACCGCAGCATGGCTTGAGCGCTATGTTGCGGTGCTGGCACCGGCAGCTGATCCGCTGCGAGCCCCACAAATGGTCGCGTATATGCGCGGCCATTTTGTATATCTGGGTGTCGCAACGCCGCAGCGGCGCATCCTGACCAAACCGCTAGAGAAAGAAGCGCGCCAAGCGTTGGCCGAGGCGGCTTTGCTTGATCTGGCCGATGCGTTGTGGGCGCAAACCGAGCGCGAATACCAATACGCCGCTTGTGATCTGCTGGCCGCCTGCGCAAAAGCGCTCACGCCCGTCGCCTTACCGCGTCTGCTGGCGCTGGTGGTGGCCAAGTCCTGGTGGGATTCGGTCGATACGCTGGCGGGCCGCATCATTGGTACTCTGGTGTTGCGCCATCCAGAGCTCATCCCGCAAATCGATCAACTGGTACTCGCCGAGAACCTGTGGCTGCGCCGTACCGCCATCATTTATCAGTTGCACTGGAAAGCCAGCACCGACGTATCACGGTTGTTTCACGCCTGCCTGGCCAATGCGGCCGATACCGATTTCTTTATCCGCAAAGCCATAGGCTGGGGTCTGCGCGAACACGCGTGGACTGATCCGGATATCATCCGGGCGTTTGTGCAGCAGCATGCGGAGCGGTTATCACCGTTGTCGATTCGCGAAGCCAGCAAGCACCTCTAGCCGAGCGCCCTCGCTGGGCGTCACTAGCCGCACCGGGCCTGGCGTGGCACGATGCCGGTTCACCTTTGCCCAGTGCCCGCCATGTATATTCCCAGCCATTTTTCGGTCACCGAGACTCAATCCATCCACGACTTTGTGCGGGCGCACGCCTTTGCCACCGTCATCAGTACGGTCGATGGCATGCCTTACGCCAGTCATGTGCCACTGGTTTTGCATACCGGTGCTGACGGTGATCGACTGCAAGGCCACGTGGCACGGATCAATCCACACTGGCAGGCCTGGTCTGACGATGCGCAGGTTCTGGTGATTTTCCGTGGGCCGCACGGATATGTTTCGCCAACCTGGTACGCCGCTGGCCCAGCTGTACCAACGTGGAATTACATGGCGGTGCATGCCACGGGAACGGTGAGCTTGCTGGATGATCCGGCATCTACCCTGGCGGCGCTTATTGGCAGTTACGAAGCCGCGCCGCTGTCTGCCGAGCTGATGCCGCCGGCTTATGTCGAAAAGCTGTCCGCGCATATCGTGGCGTTCGAGATTCGGGTCGACCGGTGGGAAGGCAAGTCCAAACTCTCGCAGAATCGCCCCCAGGTAGATCAAGCCAAAGTGGCACGTGCGCTGGCTGCACGCGGTGAAGCGGAACTGGCTCATGCCATGCAAACGGCCGACGCACCTGCTGCGGCTACCGGTTTGAATCACCTGACACTGGCCGTGGGTGATGTGAATCGCGCGGTGCGGTTTTATGTGGCTGGCCTGGGCGCGCAATTGCATGCGCAGTGGGATGGCGGCGCGTATCTCACCGTCGGCGCGCAATGGCTGTGTTTGTCACTAGACCCGGCGCGAATTCATTCAGCCAGCCCGGATTACACACATATCGCGTTTGGCGTTGCCGCTGCGCAATTTGCCGAACTGAGCCAGCGCGTGCTGGCCTGTGGCGCTCGGGAGTGGAAGGCGAATCGCAGCGAGGGTGAATCGTTCTACTTTCTGGACCCGGATGGGCATCAACTGGAACTGCATGTGGGCGATCTCGCCAGCCGTCTTGCGGCCTGCCGGAACAAGCCTTATGCCGGGATGATTTTCTCCTGAGGTTCATGCCGTCAAACTGTGCTCTCCCAAAAAAAGGCGGCCCCATGAAGGGGCCGCAAGGTGGGCGCGTACAGCACTGCTACTACCACTACGGTGAAACCGTGAAACTCAATTGATCAGACAGCGGGAATTTGGTGTTTTCTGGAACAGGTAAGCGAGCCATGGCGCAGCATCGCCTGGCGTCAGGCAAGGGATTAGTAAATGCTCACCTGATGGCGTGCACTGACACATGGCTGATGGTATCTGGTGTTGTAACTGACTATGCTTGCGGACGCATGCACGCGTTCGGTGTGGCATGTGGGGTATGCCGCGCAGGAGTGGGCTGCATTTGGCGCAGCCGATAGCGCGGATAAGGCAGAAGGCCGGATCCATTGCATCGTGTTTCATCCTCGTCAATCTCTTGTCTACCCGTCTTTTGCGAGCAGTGAGCCGATGGTAGCGGAGTTACGCACGGCAAAGCACACCGCTGACCTGGCCACTGCAGCCGGTTGGCAGAATTGCTGACTTTAATCTGACGATTATTTATCTGTTTTGGCTGCGGGCCAGGGCAAATTCCACGGTGCCTGCAGATCGGGCTGCGCCAGTAATGGCCACTGCTGTGGCCAATGTTCGCCAGACTGTGGCAATAGCCGAAACGCCCAACTCTGGTTTTGCCAGGTAAAGCGCAGGGCAAAGGCATGCAGATAACCACGATCAGCCGCCTCACCACCGTAACGAATATCGCCCAGAATCGGTGCTGACAAGCTTTTGAGCGCCACCCGCAACTGGTGAGTGCGACCCGTGCGCGGGCGCAGCAGAAAGCCGCGCAAGCCGTTACCCAAGCCGTAGCTGAAAAACTGGGTGACGGCATGGTTGGCGGTATCGCGGGTCAGCAGCCAGTTACCGCCGCGCCCGGACTGCATGCCACCGGCGATGGTGCCCTGCTTTTTGAGCGGCTTGCGTGAAGAGAGTGCCAGATAGAATTTTTCCAGCTGGCGTGAGGCAAACATCTCGCCAAACTCGCGTGCGGCGTTCTCATTGCGGGCGATCAGTAGCAAGCCAGAGGTAATGCGATCCAGCCGGTGTAGTGGAAACAACGGACCATCCTGCTGCTGGCGCAGGATATCCATAACGCCCGGCTCGTCGCCTTCCCGATGAAAACTCATGCCAGGTGGCTTGTAGATCACCAGAAAATCAGCGTGGGTAAACAGGGTGGATAACTGCGCAGGATCGGCGCAGTGCAGAGCATGATCAACATCGGCCATTTCGGTCTGGGCGGCTTGCGGGTAAAGTTCGACCCAACATATATACCTTGAAACGCCATGAAACTCATCATCATTGCCGTCGGGCACAAAATGCCCGGCTGGATCGAAGACGGCTTTGGCGAATACGTCAAACGCATGCCGCGCGAGTTCGCGATCAGTCTGGTTGAACTCAAACCGGATAAACGCTCGGGCGGACGCACGCCACAACAGGTGATGGAAGAAGAGGCCGGGCGCATTCTGGCCGCCATTCCGCAAGGTGCACGCGTGTTTGCGCTGGATGAACGCGGCGCCAACTGGACCACCATGAAGCTGGCCGAGCAAATGAAAGACTGGCACACCGATGGTCGCGATGCGGTGTTTATCATCGGCGGCACCGACGGGCTGGACCCATCTGTTAAAAAGCGCGCCGACCAGTTACTGCAATTGTCTGCCCTGACTTTGCCGCACGGTATGGTGCGGGTGTTGCTGGCCGAACAGCTGTACCGGGCGTATTCCATTTTGCATAACCACCCGTATCACCGCGAATAAGTGGTTCGGGTAAACCCATCAAAGAATCTGATCATATGATTGATATTGACTTGTACCTCGCCTCCGCCAGCCCGCGCCGCAAAGAACTGCTGACGCAAGTAGGCGTGATATTTGAACGCATCGCCGCGCCGGTGGATGAAACGCCGCTGCCAGGCGAAAATCCGCGTGATTACGTATTACGGCTGGCGCATGACAAAGCGGAAAGCGGCTGGGCGGCGATGGTCAAACAAGGGTTACCGGTGCGCCCGGTGCTGGCTGCGGATACGACCGTGGTGCTGGGTGAGTACATCCTGGGCAAGCCGGAAAATGCCACGGATGCCACGCGCATGCTGCGGGACCTATCCGGCTCCAGTCACGAAGTGCTGACCAGTCTTGGCCTGCGCCATGCTGGAGGCGTGGAGGTGGCGTTGTCAGTGAGCGTGGTGCATTTTGCCAAACTGACTGAAGCGCAAATTGCCGCTTATGTAGCCAGCGGCGAACCGATGGATAAAGCCGGGGCGTATGGCATTCAGGGCGGTGGTGGTTTGTTTGTCTCGCGGCTGGAGGGCAGCTTTACCGGCGTAATGGGCTTGCCGCTGCATGAAACTGCGGTGCTGCTGGGCAAATATGGGATGGGGTTGCTGGCGCTGTGAGTGGGGCCGTCGTTGTGTGGGGTAGATGCGCGTAGCCATCCCCATTCAAATTCACCCCATGATCTATCACAGAGCATTACGGCGGGTTTCACCCGCCCTACGGACACCAGCCCGATAAAGCCAGCTTCGCAGGGCGGGTGAAACCCGCCGTTACCGTTACTTCCTTACTTCACGTATCCCAAAATACTCACAAACTGGCACGCGCTGCCCGCCAGCACAAACATGTGCCAGATGCCGTGAAAGTGTTTGACCTTCTCGTCGAACAGAAAGAACACAATCCCCACGGTGTAGATGATGCCGCCCGCTGCAAGCCAGTAAAAACCAACGATAGGCAGCGCCGCCATGAGCGGTTCGAGGGCAAACACCACCATCCAGCCCATGGCCACGTAAATCAGCATGGAGAACAGTCGGGTGCGCTTGCCGATCAGGATTTCCTGCACGATGCCAATCACCGCCAGCGCCCAGTTCACGCCAAATAGCGTCCAGCCCCACGGCCCGCGCAAGGTGACCAGCGCAAATGGCGTGTAGCTCCCGGCAATCAGCAGGTAAATGGCGCAGTGGTCCAGCTTCTGGAATACCGCTTTGGCCTTGCCATGCAGGCTGTGATAGAGGGTTGAGATGGTGTACAGCAACACCAGCGTGCTGCCGTAAACAGCGGTGCTGACCACTTTCCAGGCATCGCTATGCATGCTGGAATAAACAATCAGCAACACCAGGCCGATGACCGAAAGAATCGCACCGGCCAAATGGCTATAACCATTGAATCGTTCGCCGCGATACATAGAAGCCTTTTCTTGAAATCTCGTTTCGCAAGTGCTCTAACTTACCTGCTTGCCTGGTTTCAGGGGTGGTATTTATGCAGAATGGTTAAATCCACTGCAACCATCCGGCCCGACAAACCTGCCGAGCGGCATTCTTGACCTAATCGGACAACTAGTTCTCAGAAATAGCTGAATTTATTGCGCTTGGACAACTTTTTTTGTGCGGCGCAATGCAGACAAACAACAAAGGGCCGCTGTGGGCCCTTTGTATTTACAACAATGTGACACCGGTGATCAGCCCGTGAGCTTTTCCAGCGCTTCGCGATATTTGGCGGCAGTGCGTTCTGCCACTTCCAGCGGCAGTGCTGGTGCGGGTGGCGTTTTGTTCCAGCCAGTAGTTTCCAGCCAGTCGCGCACAAACTGCTTGTCGTAGCTGGGCGGGTTGCTGCCAGGCTTGTACTGGTCGGCAGGCCAGAAACGGCTGGAATCCGGCGTCAACGCTTCGTCCATCAGCGTCAGAGTGCCGTTTTCATCCAGGCCGAACTCAAATTTGGTGTCAGCAATGATGATGCCGCGAGTCGCCGCGAATTCAGATGCCGTCTTGTACAGGCGAATGGCGGTGTCGCGCACTTGTGCAGCCAGATCGGCACCGATCAGTTGTTCGCACTGTTCAAACGAGATCGGCTCGTCGTGGTCACCCACAGCCGCTTTGGTCGACGGGGTGAAAATGGGTTCGGGCAGCTTGTCGGCTTCTTGCAGGCCAGCAGGCAGCTTCACGCCGCTGACGATGCCGGTAGCCTGGTAGTCTTTCCAGCCACCGCCCACGATATAACCACGCACCACGGCTTCAACCGGCACCGGTTTCAGGCGCTTGCACACCACGGCGCGGCCTTGAACTTGCGGCAGGTCTTCCGCACTGACGACGTCTTCCGGTTGCTCGCCGGTGAAGTGGCTGGGCACCAGACCCTTGAATTTGTCGAACCAGAAATTGGAAATAGCGGTCAGGATCTTGCCCTTTTCCGGGATCGGTTCGGCCAGGATCACGTCAAACGCGGACAGGCGATCGGTGGCGATCATCAGCATGCGCTGGTCATCAATCTCGTACAGATCGCGTACTTTGCCGGAGTAGATTTTCTTCAGGCTTTTCAGGTTGGTGGTCGTCAGTCCGGTCATGGGGCATCCCTGCGCTGGCAAAAATGCGAATTATGCCTGTAGTTGATGGCGGCGGGCAGCGTTGATGCACTTTCCGCCTGACCAGAGGGGCGTTGCGGCCGCAGTTTCGCCGTCAGCCGTGGCGACGTAAGATGCGTCATTCCCACGCATCTCAAAAAGACTTTATATGCTGCTCGCACCCGAACAGTTTTTTGGCTTTCTGGCCGCAGCCATGCTCATCACCGTATCCCCCGGCCCAGATAACCTGATGGTGCTGGGCATCGGCATCTCGCGCGGGCGCAAACGCGGGATGGTGTTTGGTCTGGGCTGCGCGTTGGGTTGTCTGAGTCATACCGTGCTGGCGGCTGTGGGAATCAGTGCGCTGATCGCGGCATCGCCCATTGCGTTTACCGCGCTCAAGGTAGGCGGAGGTTTGTATCTGGTCTGGCTGGGGATTCAGGCTTTGCGCAGCAGCGGCGGCGCCCGCGTAGCCGATGGCCGGGCAGCGGACGAATCGTTGCGCAAGCTGTTTGCCAAAGGCTTGTTTGCCAATGCCATTAACCCAAAGGTGGTGCTGTTCTTTCTGGCATTTCTGCCGCAGTTTGTGGTCACTGCCCACGGTGCGGTGGGTTGGCAGACTGCGCAGCTCGGGCTGGTGTTTACCGCGCAGGCGGCGGTGTTGTTTGGATTGTTGGGATATTTTTCTGGTGCGGTAGGGCAGTGGCTGAATCGCCGGCCACGGGCTGGGTTGTGGCTGGATCGTATTGCGGGGACGATTTTTGTGGGGTTAGGGGTGAGGTTGATTGTGGCGAGATGATGAATGTAGGGCGGGTGTAACCCGCCTTGAGATTCTGGTTCTTACTTCGACGTCAAATGCCTGTTTTGTTAGTGCCTTGCGGCACGGGCCTTTAAAAGCGTTTGATACCCCGGGGTGCCGGGGAACACATTACTTTTCTTTGCTTCGCCAAAGAAAAGTAACCAAAAGAAAGGCGACCCGGGACGCGAGCGTCCGACGGGGCCTGAAGTCAAAAGCCGTGCCCCTCGGGGGTACCCCCATAACGATGCAGAATGCTTCGAATGCAGGTTGCAGGGGGGAACGAACAGTTTGTTTGTGGGTGTTCTTTGCGCGCCTCCGGCGTTCCCTCGGTCGGTCGGAGCCTGAGGTCTCCGACTCTCGGTCGGCGTGGTTTGCAGGGTGGAATGCTTGGGTCAGTTCCAACAGCAGATACCTCATGAATATCACTTACACCGTCATTCCTGGCCTTGGCGGCCCCCTTGGCGGGAATCCAGTGCAACGGTGATTACCAGTAGTGGTAGCGACAATCAGCAATAACTGGCCAACAGACGGTGTGCTCTACCTCCCCTGTCAGGCGCCAAGCGAAGCACGATTGACCCGGGGTTTCGGGTGACGCTTGTCCGACGCCCGCGTGCGGGCTAGTTCGTCGACCCGCCGGGGTAAGCGTGCGAGAGCGCGGGTATCCAGCCGCAGGCTGGACGCTCGGGTGGGGGCGACTTTCTTTTGGTTTCTTTTCTTTGGCGACGCAAAGAAAAGAAACGTGCTCCCGGCACCCCGGGTATCAAAATCAACCCGTGCCGTAGGCACTCAAGCGATTAACTACCCCACGAACAGTTAAAGCATATACCGCGACAAATTTTCATCCCCCACCAACGCCCCCAGCTTGGCATCCACCGCTGCCGCATCAATCCTCACCGGCCCGGATTTAGCCTCATACGACAAATCTTCCAGCAGCTTTTCCAGTACTGTCGACAGGCGCCGGGCACCGATATTCTCGGTACGCTCGTTTACTGTCCAGGCAATCTCGGCAATGCGTTGAACCGCGTCATCGGTCAGATCAAGCTGAACGTCTTCGGTAGCCAGCAGTGCTTCGTACTGCTTCACCAGGCAAGCATCGGTCTGGGTCAGGATGCGTACAAAGTCTTCCACCGACAGCGACGAGAGTTCCACCCGAATCGGAAAGCGCCCTTGCAACTCCGGGATCAAGTCCGACGGTTTGGCCAGATGGAATGCGCCGGAGGCAATAAACAGAATGTGGTCGGTTTTGATCATGCCGTACTTGGTGCTAACGGTAGTGCCTTCTACCAGTGGCAGCAGATCGCGCTGCACGCCCTGGCGGCTGACTTCACCGGCAGAGCCCTCTGCGCGGCTGGTGACTTTGTCGATTTCGTCAATGAACACAATGCCGTTCTGTTCTACGGCTTTGAGCGCCTCAGCGCGGGCCTCTTCCTCATTCACCAGCTTGGCGGCTTCCTCTTCGGTCAGCAGCTTCATGGCTTCGCCAATCTTCACCTTTTGCGTGCGCGTCTTGCCCGCCATTGCGCCTTTGAACATGTCCTGCAACTGGCTGGTGAAGTCTTCCATGCCCGGTGGGCCCATTACATCCATGGCAGGGGCCGTAGCAGAGACTTCAATTTCGATCTCTTTCTCGTCCAACTGGCCTTCGCGCAGCATCTTGCGAAATTTCTGGCGGGTTTCGCGACCGGCCTCATCCAGCTCTGGGTTGGGCGCAAACGGGCCTTTTGGCGCACGCGGCACCAGCACGTCCAGCACGCGATCTTCAGCGGCGTCTTCAGCGCGGCCACGGTTTTTGGCGATGGCGCGGTCGCGGGCGCCTTTAACGGCGATTTCGGTCAGATCACGAATGATGCTGTCGACGTCTTTGCCGACGTAGCCGACTTCGGTGAATTTGGTCGCTTCAACCTTGATGAACGGGGCATCGGCCAGCTTGGCCAGACGGCGGGCGATTTCGGTTTTACCAACACCGGTCGGTCCAATCATCAAAATGTTCTTGGGCGTTATTTCGTGGCGCAGCGGCTCGGCCACTTGCTGACGGCGCCAGCGATTGCGCAGCGCAATCGCCACGGCTTTCTTGGCATCTTTCTGGCCAACAATGTGTTTATCCAGCTCATGGACGATTTCGTGCGGCGTCATGGTAGTCATGGTGTATCCGGGTCCTTCAACTTGGTTAGGATCAAGGTTCAGGCTGTAGCGGCCTTTTTCAAGGCCGGCTGTACGCTGCGCCGCCCGGATAAACATGGCAGCATTACCCATCCTGCGCTGGCCTCTTGCCAGCCGGTTACCGGAACACCCTCGTGCAACACACCCAGCCCGCCCGCCCTGCCATTCTCATTCTGTGTCTCGCCATCGTTTACGTTGTCTGGGGTTCCACCTATCTGGGTATCCGCGTTGGGCTGGAAGGCTTTCCACCGCTATTGCTGGCGGCCATTCGCATGACCACGGCCGGCTGTCTGCTGTTGGGCTGGTTCAAATGGCGCAAGGTGGTTTGGCCCAGTGCGCGCCAATGGAAGAATGGCATCATTATCGGCACCATGATGATGAGTATCGGCAATGGCTTTGTTTGCCTCGCCGAGCAAAGCGTGCCGTCCGGGCTCGCCGCCTTGCTGGTCGCCAGCGGCCCGGTGTTTGCCATATTGTTCGGTTGGCTGTTTGGCACGCGCCCGAAGGTCATGGAGTGGCTGGGAGTGGGCTTGGGGATTACCGGCGTGGCGTTGCTCAATTTTGATGCCAGCGCCGCAGCCAGCCCCGGTGGGGTGATTCTGGTAGTGATCGCCGCCGCGACCTGGTCGTTCGCCACCATATTGCAGCCGCGGTTGGATATGCCCAAAGGCGGCATGTCGGCAGGCGTGCAGATGCTTGGCGGCGGGGTGATGTTGTTCATCATGAGCCAGATCCATGGCGAGCATCTGCCCGCGCACATTCCGGCGGCCAGTATCGGAGCGCTGCTGTATCTGATTACCTTCGGCTCGATCATGGCCTACAGCGCGTTTGTGTACGTGATCAACCACTCACGCCCGGCGCTGGCGACCAGTTACGCCTACGTGAATCCGGTAGTGGCAGTGCTGCTGGGTGCCGCGTTTGCCGGTGAGTCGATCAGCCTGCCGTTGCTGGGCGGCATGGCGGTGATTCTGGCGGGCGTAGCGCTGATCGTGATCGGGCACGCGCGCAAGTAGGGTTTGCAAGCGCAGCTTGCGAACGCGTTCAATGGTGTTTAGAGCGAGCACCGACACCAAAAGGCGATGCTGTTCACGGTGCGCGTAAACGCACACCCTACATCCGTCATATGAGGTATCCGGTGGCGTTGCGGGCGCGTCTTCCCAGAGCGGTAGTTGCATCCAGGCTACGTGAATTACCCCCCATCGCCATATCCAGCGCGCCCTGCAGCGCCGTTTCCATATCGTTATAACGATTGAATCTTTCTTGATACCTGGCGATCCGGTACATTCGAACGTTTCCGCGTTCGCCAGGCGTAAACACGCCCGCCCAAAGCGATAAACAAAGTCCAAACGCGTATCCACTCTCAGGTAAAGCAAGCAGCAATGACAGGCATTAGCGAAGCGAGGCTGACTCACCTCAAGCAACTGGAAGCCGAGTCGATCCATATCATCCGCGAAGTGGCAGCCGAATTTGAAAACCCGGTGATGCTCTATTCCATCGGTAAAGACTCCGCCGTCATGCTGCACCTGGCAAAAAAGGCGTTTTTTCCTGGCAAGCCGCCGTTCCCGCTGATGCACGTGGACACCACCTGGAAATTCCAGGAAATGTACAAGCTACGTGAAAAACAGCGTGAAGAAGGCTGGAACCTGATCACTTACGTGAACGAAGAAGGCGTCAAAGCCGGCATCAACCCGTTCACGGCAGGCAGTGCCAAACACACGGACGTGATGAAAACCCAGGGTCTCAAGCAGGCGCTGGATAAATACGGTTTCGATGCCGCCTTTGGCGGCGCACGCCGTGATGAAGAAAAGTCCCGCGCCAAAGAGCGCGTGTACTCGTTCCGCGACAAGAACCATCGTTGGGACCCAAAGAACCAACGCCCGGAGCTGTGGAACATCTATAACTCGCGCATCGACAAAGGTGAGTCGATTCGCGTGTTCCCGCTGTCCAACTGGACTGAACTGGATATCTGGCAATACATCTTTCTGGAAAACATCGAGATCGTGCCGTTGTACTTTGCGGCCGAGCGCCCAGTGGTGGATCTGAACGGCACGCTGGTGATGATCGACGACGATCGCATCTTGCAGTACCTGACGCCGGAACAGAAAGCCAGTATCGAGACCAAGTGGGTGCGCTTCAGAACGCTCGGCTGTTATCCGCTGACCGGCGCTGTGGAATCACACGCTCAATCACTGGCCGAGATCATCCAGGAAATGCTGCTGACCAAAACCAGCGAACGCCAGGGCCGGGTGATCGACCACGATTCGTCTGGTTCGATGGAAAAGAAAAAAATGGAAGGTTATTTCTGAGCCTGCGTAGGGTGGATTGGCTGCTTTGCGTTGATCCACCTGCCCGCGTAGCCCGGATGACAACTGGAAAACCCGATGCCCAAGTTCGTTGTGCTGGTTGATTACATCCGCCCACTGACAGAAATCGATGCCCTGGTGCCCGCGCACCGGGCGTTTCTGCAAACGCATTACGATGCGGGCGTGTTCTTGTTGTCTGGCCCGCGCTCGCCACGTATTGGCGGGGTGATCCTGGCGCAAGCCCAATCGCGCAACGCGCTGGAAAGTATCCTGGCGCAAGACCCATTTGCTGTGGCCGATGCCGCGCGTTATCAGGTGGTTGAGTTCAATCCCAACCTGAGCGCCGCGTCACTGGCTGCGTTGATTGCATAATTGAATTGTAGGGTGTGCATTTGTGCGCACCGGTCGACCTATCGTAATGACGCGTTCGTGGGCAATGCCCACCAAGCATGCAAACCCTACTGGAACTACCATGTCTCACCAATCTGACCTGATCGCCAGCGACATCCTCGGCTACCTGAAACAGCATGAGAACAAAGACCTGCTGCGCTTTATCACCTGCGGCAACGTGGATGACGGTAAATCCACGCTGATCGGCCGCCTGCTGCATGACTCCAAGCTGATCTTTGAAGACCAACTGGCTGCCATCGCCAAAGACAGCAAAAAGTACAACACCACCGACGAAGAACTCGATCTGGCGCTGCTGGTCGATGGCCTGCAAGCTGAGCGCGAGCAAGGCATTACCATTGATGTGGCGTATCGCTACTTCAGCACCGACAAGCGCAAGTTCATCATTGCCGACTGCCCGGGCCACGAGCAATACACTCGCAATATGGCGACCGGCGCATCCACCTGTGATCTCGCCATCATCCTGATCGACGCCCGTTACGGCGTGCAAACGCAGACTCGCCGCCACAGTTTTATTGTGTCGCTGCTGGGCATCAAGCACGTGCTGGTGGCCGTGAACAAGATGGATCTGGTGGATTTCTCTGAAGCGCGCTTCAACGAAATCCGTGCCGAATACCTGCAATTCGCCGATCAACTGGACATCGACGACATCCGCTTCGCCCCGATCTCAGCGCTGCGCGGCGACAATGTCGTAACCCCGAGCGAACGCACCCCGTGGTACGACGGCGGCACGCTGATGAACCTGCTGGAGTCGGTTGAAGTCTCCCGCCACGCCAAACTGGATGCCTTCCGCCTGCCGGTGCAATACGTCAACCGCCCCAACCTCGATTTCCGTGGTTTCTGCGGCACCATCGCCGCTGGCCACGTCTGCCCAGGCGACGAAGTGGTGGCGTTGCCTTCCGGCAAATCCAGCAAAGTCAAAGCGATTGTCACCTATGACGGCGACCTGCCCAGCGCCTTCGCCGGCCAAGCCGTCACGCTCACACTGGAAGACGAAATCGACGTCAGCCGTGGCGACTTGCTTGTGCGCGCACAAGACATCCAGCCCAGCATCAGCCAGGCCTTCGACGCCCATATCGTGTGGATGAGCGAATCCCCGCTGCAAGCCGGCAAGGAATACCAGTTCAAACTCGGCGGCAAAACCGTCTTCGGCCGTGTGCGCGCGATCAAGCACCGTATTGACGTGAACACACTGGCGCATATCTCCGCCGAAAAGCTCGCGCTGAATGAGATTGCCTTGATCACCGTAGAAACCAATGCGCCAGTGGTGTTCGACAGCTACGCGCTGTGCCGTGGTACAGGTGGTTTTATTGTGATCGATCGCTTGAGCAATGCGACGGCTGGGGCGGGGATGGTGACTGGTGCGGTTGGCACAGACGCTGCTTCTGCCACTTACGACATCGCCGCTATGAGTGAACTGGAGCGGCTGCGTGCGTTTGAGCTGGAAATGAACGCGCTGGTGCGCAAGTATTTTC
Source organism: Silvimonas sp. (assembly GCF_031291215.1). Lineage (NCBI taxonomy): Bacteria > Pseudomonadati > Pseudomonadota > Betaproteobacteria > Neisseriales > Chitinibacteraceae > Silvimonas > Silvimonas sp. The sequence continues at coordinate 180,737 of NZ_JARLJK010000142.1, read as the reverse complement.
CGGGATGGGGTGCGAAAGATATTTCGTAGGGTTTGCACGCCCGCGTGCGAACGCGTGCAATGTCACAAAAACAAAACACTCGTTGCAATGCATGGATGTTTTGCGGTGTTGTGTATTCGATTGCCACTGAACGCGTTCGCACACGACGTGTGCAAACCCTACGTCGTGTTTGCAATCATTCCATGGTATCAATCAACGGATGGTCGCGAGTCCAATTCAATGGGTAAACTCCGGCCTCCACATATCTGTGGAAGCTCGACCAAGGCCAATCGGCTACGCTCCTGACCAAGCCGTGTTTCAATGGATTGAGATGGATGTAATCCATATGCCGATTAAAATCCGCCTGATCAAGCAATTGATGTTCCCAAAACCGCCTTTGCCAAATGGTCGATTCGCGCCGACTGGTTTTGGATTGGCTCATCCAGCCCGGTTGGTGATATTCCGGCAACTTACGTGACGCCATGCTCTTGATTAGGCTCCAGCGCCCGGAGTAATCATGATCGCCATCCGGCAATGTCCAGATGCAATGCATATGGTCTGGCAGCAAAACCCAGGCATCAATAACAAACGGGCGGGTTGTTCGTACCTTTTGGATTGCGGCCCGTAATGCGTCGCGAAGCGTTTCGTCAGTCAGTATTTTCCGGCGACGAAAAGTAACCACCGTAAAGAACCAGGACGCGGAAGGCGTGTGCGAACGGCGATAGCGAGACATATTCGCAGGTTAGCAATTCGCCGTTCCCCAAAGGTTGATTGCGCGTAGGGTTTGCACGCCATGCGTCCCGATGAATCGGGATAAATGCGAACGCGTTCAGCGGACGGTTCGTTAATCAAATCCACAAAACAAAACACCCGCCGGAATGCAGCGGGTGTTTGGGTGTGGTGGTGCGCATGCATGCGCACCCGTAGGGTTTGCACGCCACGCGTGCGAACGCGTTCAGTGGACGGTTCGTTCATCAAACCCATAAAACAAAACACCCACCGGAATACAGTGGATGTTTGGGTGTAATGGTGCGAATTCATGCGCACCCGTAGGGTTTGCACGCCGTGCGTGCGAACGCGTTCAGCAGACGGTTCGTTCATCAAATCCATAAAACAAAACACCCGCCAGAATGCAGCGGGTGTTTAGGTGTAACGGTGCGCATAAATGCGCACCCGTAGGGTTTGCATGCCGTGCATGCGAACGCGTTCAATGGACGGTTCGTTAATCAAATCCACCAAACAAAACACCCGCCGGAATGCAGCGGGTATTTGGGCGAAATGGTGCGCATAAATGCGCGCCCGTAGGGTTTGCATGCCGTGCATGCGAACGCGTTCAGCGGACAGTTCGTTCATCAAACCAATAAAACAAAACACCCGCCGGAATGCAGCGGGTGTTTGGGTGTAATGGTGCGCATAAATGCGCACCCTACAGGGCTGGTTTAAATTATGTACGGCAAGCTGCAGGAGCGTACTTGGCCAGCAGTGTGCCCACAACAACGCCATTAGGACTTGTAGCGGCAGCAGCACCACATTTCCATTGAATTGCGTCCGTTGGGACTGTACCGACTACCAGTTTGGTTGCACCAGTGGTTACACCATTTGCAACGGTGCCACCGTAATAAGGAATCAGGCGAAGTGTGCCATTACCTGCAGTTGCGGTATAGGTAATTTCAATGAAGGCATCTGTTGGATCGATGGTTACGGACGTAACGTTTGGAGTGGGAGAGGGCTGGGTCCAGCCAGTACCAAAGGCGGAGCCGTTAGAAGCGTTTTCTGCTACGGTTGTTTTTGCCGCATCAGCCAAACTCAAGCCTTCAGTTACCTTGGCGCGAACGATGTAGTCTTGGTAAGCCGGGATAGCCACAGCAGCCAGAATACCGATAATCGCAACCACGATCATCAGTTCGATAAGGGTGAAACCCTTTTGCATACGTTGCATGTTCAATCTCCAAAAATATTTGTTGGTGTGCGGCGTACCCGCGCAGTAGCTATTGAGCAAAAGCCATGCCAGTGTCCTGTATGCCGCCGGCGCATTGTGCCCGGGTTGGTATCCCTTGCAAAGTTGCTTATAATGCCGGCTCTTGCCGTTGTAGCTCAGTTGGTAGAGCAACTGATTCGTAATCAGTAGGTCGAGTGTTCGATTCACTTCAACGGCACCAGATGCAGCAGGGGTCAGGCTTTCAGCCTGGCCCTTTTTGTTTTTGGGCCTGCAGGAACGGGCAGATTTTCGATGGGATTTGTTATGGCTGCGTGCCAGGGCGTTTGCGCCAGGCGGCGACGAGTGGTGGGGATTTTGTGGCAAAACAAAAGGCCGGTTGTTTGCACAATCCGGCCTTTCTCATAAAAGTGACGTTTTTTGTCACGTTCAATTTCTCTAATTCGTCAGATTTCTCTTATATAGCTCTGGGAATCCCGCCAAAACGCGATCAGATAGCAGCCAAGTTTTGTGGGCGTTGGCCGGTGAGCAGGTAGTCGATCAACTCACGCACCGGGCGGATGGCGCTGCCGAAGGGCAAGCTGTCGGCGCCGCGGAAGAACAAGCCACGGTTCACTTCACCACGCATGGCAGCGGCGAGTTTCAGGTCGATGCAGAACTGGCCGACTTTAGCCAAGCCGTCACGCAGGCCGCAGACCGACAGGCAGTTCATACCTTGAGTGCAGCGGGCCGGGTCGGCCTTGGCGTTGGATTGCAGACGCGCTTCGCGATTGATGTAGTTCTTCAGCCATGGTGTGAGCACGGCACGGGCGGGCAGACCAGCCACACTCATGAATTCCACGATGTCTTCATCGCGAGCGTTGGCCAGCACTTCTTTGAAGTTGGGATGAGCATCACCTTCTTCAGTAACGGCAAAGGCCGTTCCCAGTTGCACGCCACTAGCGCCGTTGCTCAGGTAATGCAGAACCTTCTCGTGGCTATTGATGCCACCGGCGACGATCAGCGGAATGCGTGCGCTTTCCAGACCCAGGTCTTTGAAGATCTGATGGGTTTCGGTGAGCACACGGTCGAAATCAAATTTCTCGTTATGAATTTCTTCGATCTTGGTCGCACCCAGGTGGCCACCGGCGTGGGCGGGGTGCTCGATCACAATGGCATCAGGCAAACGGTTCTTTTTAAGCCATTTTTTCAGAACCACATTGATGCCGCGGCTGTCCGAGAGGATCGGTACTAGGGCAACGTTCGGGTAGTCCGCGGTGACTTCCGGCAAATCCAGCGGCAAGCCCGCACCCATGACGATGGCGTCGGTGCCGGCTTCGCAGGCTGCGCGTACGTAGTCGGTATTGGAAGCAACAGCTTTCATCACGTTCACGGCAATCAGCCCGTTACCTTGTGCAGTGGCCTTGGCCAGCTTTACTTCGCGGGCTAACGCCTCAAAGTTCAGGGCATCCAGTTCGGCTTGAACTTTTGTTGCTTTGCTTTGCTCCAGCAGGTCCGGGTGATGATGACGCAGATCAACAGAAGCGATGGTGCCTAGCGCGCCTTCTTTGGCGACGGCACCGGCCAGTTTGTGGGCCGAGATACCAACCCCCATCCCGCCCTGCACGATTGGTAGCAGCGCTTTACCCTTGATGAGCAGCGGTTTGAAAGTGTGGTGCAGCATGAATGCGATCTCCCGCCACAATGGCGTTTTCTTTGTTGAGGGGTGGGAGTCTGCGGGTTTGGTCGTCGAGTGATTTTGATCTAGATCAAGGCGTTGCTGCGCTGATGATGCCGTGTATAAAAATCACGAGATGAGCGGTGATTAATGCGCCCTTATACGTGTGCCAGGTACCAGTTTGCTCAGCTGCTGCAATGTGGCGGGGCTCGGATAATTGGCTGGTGCCGGTTGCTGCAGCAATTGGCTGGAGGCGCAGCCGTTGGGCCGGAAAGGTTGCAGCACGAAGTCTTGCACGCCATAAACCGCCAGTGTTCCGGCCAACCGCAGCAAGGCATCGTCGTTCAGCAAAGATGGGTGGATGGTGGTGCGGCACTCATAGGCCACGCCGCTATCGCGTATGAGCCTTAGCGATTCGCGCGCGGGGTCGCCACTTGAGCGAATCTGCGTTACGCCTTCATATTCGGCAAAGGGGGCTTTGACATCAAAGCCCACCCAGTCCAGATAAGGCAGGCATTGTTTCAGTCGCTCCGGATAGGCGCCGCCGGTATGCAGCGCTACCTCGAACCCCATGGCTTTGACTTGCGCCATCATCAACGGCAACCAACGTTCGGTCAGCGGCTCACCACCACAAAAGACCACGGCATCCAGCAAGCCTTTGCGTCCCTCCAGCCAGTTGACGATGTCATCCCAAGTTGGTTCGGTCGGTGTTTTGCTGCGTGTTTGCAAATGCGGATTATGACAATAGTGACAACGCCAGGGGCAGCCAGAGATGAACACCACGCAAGCGAGCTTGCCCGGATAGTCGCAACTGGAGAACGGCACAAGTCCGCCCAGCTTGGGTGGATGCGGCGCGTGTTCGTCTGGCGTGGTCATATCGGCGTGCTCTTGATGTTATTCAATGTTGTTCGGTAAAGAATTGGCGCTCGGCGAACTCACCCTGCTTGCCGATATTGAATGCGGAAACGGGCCGGTGATAACCCATTACGCGTGTCCACACTTCGCAGCGGGTGCGTTCTTCATCTTTGAGCTGGATGGCCTGTTCTGTGGCGTTGTGCAGATGTTGCTGGATGCTGAGGTCGTTCATGGCGTGCTCCTGTTAGATCACTGGCCCAAAAGATTGCTTGGGTTTTGGGTTGGAAGAGAAGAAAAGAACGCGGCTGGAATTCCGTGGCAACCGTTCAGCCGCGTGCGCTGCATGCATATGCAGCAAACCTAGGCGCAGCAGGGCTGCTTTTTGCTAATCAAGTCGGCATCACATTTCGGGCAGAACTCATGGTGTCCGCTCAAATAGCCGTGCTTGGGGCAGATTGAAAAAGTGGGCGAAATCGTCACATAGGGCAGCCGGTAATTCGCCAGCGCACGTTTAACCAAGGTGCGGCAGGCGTCGGCGCTGGAGATGGCCTCGTTCATATACAGATGCAGTACCGTGCCGCCGGTGTATTTGCGCTGCAGTACTTCCTGGCGCGCCAGCGCTTCGAACGGGTCGTCGGTATAACCCACCGGCAATTGGGTGGAGTTGGTGTAATAAGGTTGCGCCACGGTGCCCGCTTGTAGGATTTCCGGATAACGGCGTTTGTCTTCTTTGGCGAAGCGATAGGTGGTGCCTTCGGCTGGCGTGGCTTCCAGGTTGTACAGATGGCCGGTTTCTTCCTGGAATGTCGTCATCTGATCACGAATGTGATCCATAAGCCGGTTGGCAAAGTCGTAACCCCACGGCGTGGTGATGTCGTGTTCGTTATCCGTAAAGTTGCGGATCATCTCGTTGACGCCGTTCACACCCAGAGTGCTGAAGTGGTTGCGCAGCGTACCCAGATAGCGCTTGGTATAGGGATAGAGGCCGCCCGCAATCAGCCGATCGATCAGTTTGCGTTTGATTTCCAGGCTTTGTTTGGCCAGTTCCATCAATTCATCTACGCGGGCAAAAGCACCGACTTCATCCCCCTTGAATTCGTAGCCAATGCGGGCGCAATTAAGCGTCACCACGCCAAGACTGCCGGTTTGCTCGGCAGAGCCAAACAGCCCGTTGCCGCGCTTGAGCAGCTCGCGCAAATCCAGCTGCAAACGGCAGCACATGGAGCGCACCATGTGCGGCTCCAGATCACTGTTCAAAAAGTTCTGAAAGTAGGGCAGGCCGTATTTGGCAGTCATTTCGAACAGCAAAACGGTGTTGGGGTGATCCCAATCGAAGTCTTTGGTGATGTTGTAGGTGGGGATCGGAAAGGTGAACACGCGGCCCAGCGCATCGCCTTCCATCATCACTTCGATGTAGGCGCGGTTGACCATATCCATCTCGGCTTGCAGTTCGCCGTAGCTGAACGGCATTTCCTGACCGCCCACATACGGGATTTGCTCGCGCAGATCTTCCGGGCAAACCCAGTCAAAGGTCAGATTGGTAAACGGCGTCTGCGTACCCCAGCGGCTAGGCACGTTCAGGTTGTAGATCAGTTCCTGAATGTACTGCTTGACCTGCTTGAAACTGAGTTGGTCGACGCGGATAAACGGCGCCATATAAGTATCGAAAGACGAGAACGCCTGCGCGCCCGCCCATTCGTTTTGCAAGGTGCCAAGGAAGTTGACGATCTGGCCGATGGCGCTGGACATATGCTTGGGCGGCGTAGCGTCCACTTTGCCCGGCACGCCATTGAAGCCTTCGTGCAGCAAGCGGCGCAGCGACCAACCGGCGCAATAGCCGGAGAGCATGTCCAGATCATGGATGTGGATCGCACCCGAGCGATGTGCCGCGCCGATTTCCGGAGGATAAACGTGGTTGAGCCAGTAATTGGCAATGACCTTGCCGCTGGTGTTCAGGATCATGCCACCCAGACTCCAGCCCTGGTTGGCATTGGCATTCACACGCCAGTCAGACTGGTTCAGATATTCGTTGATGCTGGATTCAACGTCCACCACGGTACGGGTGTCAGCGCGCAGGCGGGCATGCTGGCTGCGATATGCAATATAGGCCCGCGCGGTTTGCAGGTGATGCTGCTCCAGCAGGGCTTCTTCTACCTGATCCTGAATCGCTTCAATGCCCGGCGCGTTGGTTCCGGCCAGACGCCCGGTGACCAGTTGGGCTAGTTCCAGCGCCTGGGGTGCATTGAATTCGCCACTCAACTGCGCTGCTCGCTCTAACGCACTGGCGATCTTGGCCGCTTCAAAGGGGACGATACGGCCGTCGCGTTTGCGCACGTAGAGTGGCTGAGTGGTCACGATAAAACCTCTATATATGGTTAACTAATCAATTAACGACACCATATATAGTGTTTATCGAGGGCGATAGTCAGAAGCCGCTACTGTTTGTCGGTTATCAAAAAAGGTGAGACTTTAAAGCCAAAATATGAGACACCCGATATGGCTATCTCACGGGCGCTGTCATCAAGGTCAGCGACGACGCATCACAAGACAAGAAGCTGTGTCTCGTCTACCCCGCCCGCATCACCCTGCCGACCAGCCGCATCCATATCGACAACAGATGGATGAACCAGACCCCCGGTATGGCGGTGACGGTGGGAGTGAAAACCGGACGCAGGCGCGTGGCGGAGTATTTCCTGAGTCCGCTGATTGAATATGCGAGTGAAAGTTTGCGGGAGAGGTAAATTATTTATAATTTAATTATTCTTATTTTTCTTGGGGGGAGGTCTATGGAATTAGCAGTTCATATTTGGTCTGTTCTGTATGGATTGGTATTCCTATTTTACGTTGTTTTTTGTGTTCTTTATTTGCTTGATCGAAGACGACGCCCCAGGGTTCGCGATGCGAATTATCGGTTTTTACAGGATGTGAGAAATAAGGCCCAAGAGGGTTATTGGGTGGCAAAAGTTCTTCTGTTTACGCATTGGGCTATTTTTTCACTTGGTGTTGTGGCGGTTTTTTTTCTAATCAAAAAGCAGTAATTCAGGAATTAACTGGTGGTATTTTTTATATCAAAAAATTAGAGCAGGGGGAGTGCGATGGAAGCTTTGGGCATGATCGGCACATTGAATCAAGCTATTGCAGCTGCGGTACACAGTGCTACCAGTCTCATCTTTGGGCTGTATTTCATTTCATTTATTTTTGTTGAAGCCCAGCCTAAATACCTTAAATTGTTAGCCCCGTTGTCTCATCTTTTCGTAGTCACGACACTGTTTGATGCCGGTCAATTACGATAAAAATGAGAGGCGTGAAGAATGCCCAGTCCAAACTCTGGACAGCTTCTCCACGCTGAGCCCCGACACAGAAGCGGGTCTGCCCAAGACATCAGTTTTCAGGACGTAGCTGGTCCTAACCGGCTTTTTATCCACCCTAGCAGCATCTCGCGTAAAGCTTGCAGCGCGGCGTCGCGCTGGGGGAGATCAGTTTCACCGTTGAGTGCTACCGCGGCTTTCATGATTTGCAGGATCGCAATGGCAATCGGCGTTAGTTCTTCATCGCTGATGGCTGGGGCTTTGCGGCGCAAGATATCCAGCACTTGCTCGCGCAAGCGTTGGCGAATGCCACTGGCGCGCACGAAAGGTGCGCCTCGTGCTTCTACCAGAACAGCAAAGGCAGGATGTGCGGCGCGAAACTCGATCAGCGCGGCGAATAGCTGTGACCCTGTTTCTTGCAGACTCAGGCTGTTGGCCCGTGCCGCCAAGGCACTCATTTGCAAGTGTAGATCAGCCGCGTGTTCGGTCAGGATTGCATCCGCCACATGTTCTTTGGTGGGGAAAAACTGATAAAGCGAGCCAATGGATGCCCCGGCCTGCGCGGCAATCCCGGTCATGGTGGTCGCTTCAAAGCCTTTGGCCGCAAACAGGGTAGCGGCGGCGTCCAGCAAGGCGGCAACCCGTTGGCGACCGCGTTCACGCTGCGGTTGTTTAGCGGTGATACTTGCGTTTTGTGAGGTCATCCTCATATACTCGTTTTTGTGAGGAGTTCCTCACATAATGATGGAGTGCAACGACATGGTAAAGCTTGATCCGCAAACCACCGCATTGGTATTGATTGATCTGCAACAAGGCATTCTGCCGTTTGCTGGCGGCCCGCACACCGCACAAACGGTGGTAGAGCATGGTGATGCATTGGCTCGGCGCTTCCGTGAGTTAGGCGCTCCTGTCGTGCTGGTCCGCGTGGGCTGGGCCGGTGATTTTGCCGATGCGCTTAAGCAACCGGTGGATAAGCCTTCGCCCGCTGCCACTTTGCCGGCCAACTGGCTGGAATTTGCCGCAGACCTGGCAGTAAGCGATCAGGATATCAAGATCACCAAGCGCCAGTGGGGCGCATTTTATGGCACCGAACTGGACTTGCAATTGCGCCGCCGTGGCATCAAAACCATTGTGCTGGCCGGGATTTCGACCAACATCGGTGTTGAATCAACCGCTCGCGCAGCGTGGGAGCATGGTTATGCACTGGTGATTGCGGAAGATGCCTGCAGTGCAGCGAATGTCGAACAACATGCGTTTGCATTCGCGAATATCTTTCCCCGTTTGTCGCAGGTACGCAGTACCGCTGAGGTGCTGGAAGGTCTGGCTGGCTAAACGCGTTCGAGCTTGTGGTGGGGTAGCGGTGGCAACTCGACCCGGATGATTTCGCCGGGACGGGTTTCGCCGCTGCCCAGCACCACGCCCATTACACCCGCTTTGCGTACTAGATTGCCAGCCCCATCTCGCCCCAACACAGCGGCCGTCAGTCCTTGTTGATAGTGATCCAGTTGCGCACATGGGTTACGCAGGCCGGTAATCTCCACCACCGCCTGCTCGCCGATATGCAAACGGGCTCCTCGCGGTAAACCCAACAGATCGATACCGCGGGTGGTGATATTTTCGCCCATTTGCCCCGGCAGCAAATCAAACCCGCGTTCACGCAATTCGTCATGCAGTTCGGCGTGAATCAGATGCACCTGGCGCAAGTTGGGCTGGGTTGGGTCAACCGCCACACGCGAGCGATGCTTAACCGTCGTCCCCATGTGAGCGTCTCCTTCCACCCCCAAACCTGCCAGCAGCCGGATGCTGACCACGTTGGGTTTGCTGAAAGTGTGGCTGGCGCTCACGCTGACTTGCATTACAACGCCGGACTGCATTGGGGTTCCTTGCCGGAGAAAATGCTAAACAAGTTGCGGGATCAATCCCGTATCTGGGCAGGCTTAACGGGCTGCGTGGCAAATGGCGACGTACTGTCGCACCACATTGGCAAAACCGCTTTCCAGTGACTCCACCACCAGCGCATGGCCGATCGAGACTTCATCCACCCCCGGCACCGCCTGCAGAAAATCGCCCAGATTCTGCAGGTTAAGGTCATGGCCTGCATTCAGCCCTAACCCGGCTTGATGCGCTGCTTTGCCGGCTGCTACATAGCCATCCAGCACCTGCGCATGGCTGCCTTCGCCATGGCGCACCGCGTATTCTTCGGTGTAAAGCTCGACTCGCGCCGCGCCGGTTTGCGGGGCCAGAGCAATCTGCTCCACGTCCGGGTCAACAAACAGGCTCACACGAATACCCGCGGCGTTCAGTTCTGCCACGACCGGTTTGAGAAAATCCAGCCGCTCGCGAATGTTCCAGCCATGGTCAGAAGTCAGTTGGCCGGGTTCATCCGGCACCAGCGTGCATTGGGCCGGGCGCGCTTGCAGCACTACGTCGAGGAAATCGCGCGAAGGATAGCCTTCAATGTTCAGCTCGGTGCCGGGAAAGTCGCGTACCAGCGCGGCCAATGCCAAGGCGTCGGCATTGCGGGCATGGCGTTGATCCGGGCGCGGGTGGATCGTGACGCCAGCGGCGCCATTTTCCAGCGCGAGACGGGCAAAGTGCAGCACCGAAGGGTAATCACGTCCGCGCGAATTGCGGATCAGGGCGATCTTGTTGAGATTGACGCTGAGCTGGGTGGGCATGGTGTAGGGCGCGCTGCGGTTTGCCAAAGAAGAGCATTTTTCCCTGAATGACCGTGGGTGTCCATCGCGCCGACCTGCTTTGGGAGGCGTTTCGCAGAAAAAACCGGGTGCTGGCGCTGGATAGCAGGGAGTGAATGCTGTTCCGCCGGTGTGATCAGTCGAAATCAACCCCGCCGCTGGCCCGTAATTCAAACAGCCGCGCAATCTGCTCGGGCAGGATGCGTTGCAATGACAACGGCGGCAGATCATCGAGCGCAAAGAAACCCACGCCATCCGTTTCGATCCCGTCTGGCTGACCTTCGCTGAGGATTTCGCCCTGAAAGATCAGCTTCCAGATATGGAACGGCTCGGGTGGATGAGCATGCTGGTGCATGTCGATCAGCTTCATAAAACGGCTAATGCGCACTACAAAACCCGCTTCTTCCAGCACTTCCCGGGCGGCGATCTGTGCTGGCGTTGAGCCCACGTCGGCCCAGCCTCCGGGCAATGTCCAGTAGCCGTCGCTCAGTTCGCGCACCAGCAAAATGCGATCATCCCGGAACACGGCGGTGCGCACGTCCAGCTTGGGGTTGGCATAGCCCTTTTCAGGGATAAACAACTGCGTGATTTGCTCCGTGGTGGCCGCGCCAGTCAGCTCGGCCAACTGGGCATGGGCGATGGCGGCGATTTCCTGGTAGCGCTGAATATCGAACGGATCGCGGGCGTAATGCAGCCCGGTTTGGGCCACGGCTTGCAGGCGGCGAGCTTGTTCAAGGCGGGAAGTCGTCATCGGGATCATCCTGGGCGAAGGGTGGCCACCATCATTTGACGGCAGGAGCGAGCTTGTCAAACCACTCGTTCACAGCTTCAGTTCGCTGCGGTCGAGTGCGGCGACCAAAGCATGTCTACATGCAGAATGCCATCTTCATCGTAAGGCTCACCCACTGGCTCAAAACCCAATGACTGATACATGCGCTGCAAATGCGCCTGCGCACCAATCCGGTTACCAAGGCCTGGCCAGATTTGCGCCGACTGCCGCAACCCTTCGGCCACCAATCGTTTACCCATGCCACCCTGGCGTGCAATCGGCGCAACCACAACCCGGCCGATCGAAGGTTCGGCATATTTCAAACCAGGCGGCACTAGGCGCAACGCGGCAACGACTTTGCCCTGGGCGTTTTGTCCAACCAGGTGCCACGACGGCGAGTCCAGATCATCCAGATCGGGGTAGACACAGTTTTGCTCAATGATGAACACGTCCTGACGCAGCTTGAGATAGTCAAACAACGTGGGGATATCGAACTCGGCAAAGGCCAGCCAGTGCCATTGGATATCAGCTTGGGAAGGCATAGTCATCGAAGGTAAGTCCAGAGTGTCGGAGCTTGAAACAAAACAGGCCGCAATGGCGGCCTGTTGGGGTGTGCAAATCGGGTTTGACCGATCAAGGCTGCCGGGTCAGACGCCCAGGCGCTGGCGCCATTTGCCAATCTGCAGTCGCACCTGATTGGGTGCGGTGCCGCCGACGTGGTCACGTGCCGCAATGCTGCCTTCGGGTGTGAGCACTTCGGTGATATCGGAATCAATCAGCGACGAGAAGCTTTGCAGTTCTACCAGTTGCAGCTCGGACAAATCCTTGCGCTTTTCTTCGGCGTAACGCACCGCCAAAGCAACGGCTTCATGTGCATCGCGGAACGGCAGGCCTTTCTTGACCAGATAATCGGCCAGATCGGTGGCAGTGGCATAACCCTGTTTGACCGCAGCGGCCATACACTCCGGGCGCACGGTAATGCCACGCATCATGTCGGCGTAAATGCGCAGCGTGTCGACCAAGGTATCCACGGTGTCGAACAGCGGCTCTTTGTCTTCCTGATTGTCTTTGTTGTAGGCCAGTGGCTGGCCCTTCATCAATGTCAGCAGGGATACCAGATTGCCATTCACGCGACCGGTTTTGCCGCGCACCAGTTCTGGCACATCCGGGTTCTTCTTCTGCGGCATGATCGACGAGCCGGTACAGAAACGGTCGGCGATATCAATAAAGCCGAAGCGCGGGCTCATCCACAGGATCAGTTCTTCTGACAAGCGCGACAGGTGCGTCATGGTCAGCGCGGCGGCAGAGGTGAATTCGATGGCGAAATCGCGATCAGACACTGCGTCCAGCGAGTTTTCACAGACGGCTTCAAAATTGAGCAGTTCGGCCGTGTAGTTGCGATCAATCGGGAAAGTCGTGCCCGCGAGCGCGGCAGCGCCCAGCGGCATCCGGTTAACGCGGCGGCGGGCATCGGCAAAACGCTCGGCATCACGGCCCAGCATTTCCACATACGCCAGCATGTGATGACCAAACGTCACCGGCTGCGCCACTTGCAGATGGGTAAAGCCCGGCATGACGGTGGACGCGTGTTTCTCGGCCAGTTCCAGCAGCGAAATTTGCAGGTCGTGCACCAGGCCAATCAGCAGATCAACCGCTCCGCGCAGATACAGGCGGATATCTGTGGCGACCTGGTCGTTGCGGCTACGTCCGGTATGCAGACGTTTGCCCGCGTCGCCGATTTTTTCGGTCAGGCGACGCTCGATATTCATGTGTACGTCTTCGAGATCCAGCGACCACTCAAAAGTGCCGTGACGGATATCGTCCAGGATGTCGGCCATGCCAGACTGGATGGCACGCAGGTCTTCTGCCGTCAGGACGCCCGCGCGTTGCAGCATGGTGGCGTGTGCCAGCGAACCTTGAATGTCCACCTCAGCCATGCGCTTGTCGAAATCGACCGATGCGGTATAGCGCTTGACCAGATCGGAGACGGGTTCGGTGAACCGGCCGGACCAGCCTTTTTTTGAATCCTGCATGGGGAAAAACCCTGGAAACACGAGACGAGGGGCTGATTATATGACGGCCAGACTTCTGTTGCACTGCACCGTCACTTCCTGAGAAGCAAAATTACTCTTTATTATCTGCGGCAAGGCCTATTGCGGGTGCTAGAATTCCGCCGTTTGCCGCGCTAGGCGCCGGTTTCGGGCACATTGACCGTCCGGCGCCCGAAATGAGCCTTTTAGTATCAGGCATAAATCGATATCGTGTTGATTACGGTAAAAACCCGGCCAGGCTGGCGCGATTGTCAGCGAATTGGCGGTACAGGCGTTATGGGAAGCGCCGGAGAAGGAATACATGAGTAGAGATATGAAGCGCACCCGTTCAAGTGGCACATCGTCGCGCGGGGGCGGTGGGGGAGGCGGTGGTTCTTTATTGACGGGGCTTGTGCTGGGAGCACTGGTCGGCGTTGCCGTTGCAGTCGGGGTCGCGTTCTACATCAATCGTGGTACCAATCCGTTTGCCAACAAGGCCGCATCGCCACCGCCGGACGCGGTGTCCAGCGCGCCGGTTTCGGTGGCGAATCAGCCCGAAGTCTTGCGCCCGCAAGGTGAAGGTAAGGATGTTGCACAGCCCTTGCCGCAGTCTGGCGGTGCGGCCACGCCAACACCGGCGCCCAAGGTTGCCAGTGAAGGCGAACGCTTTGATTTCTACAAAGTGTTGCCGGCCATGTCAGATAAAAGCGACAAACAGGCTGCCCCGACCAAAAAACCGGTTCAGCCTGACGCTACTCCGCCCGCTACGGTAGAGGCGCCCAAAGGGGCTTATCTGCAGGTCGGGGCATTCCAGGATGAGCAAGAAGCGGACAACCTGAAAGCCAAGCTGGCATTGATCGGGATTGAAGCGCGCATTCAGACGGTGGAAACCCAGGACAAGGGCGTCTGGCATCGGGTGCGGGTTGGTCCGTTCAGCAGCGTGGCCGATATGGATAAGGCGCGGGGCGATCTCAAGTCCAATGGCATTGTCGCCGCGACTGTGAAAGGGCAGTAACCAGGTCAGTGACTGAACTTGGGTAGTCGCAACATAAAATGGCAAGACAGTGAATTTATGCGGGCAAAGGCGGTCACAGCCGCCGTTGCCATCTAAACAATAAAGGAACGTTAGCAATGACCCGCTGGATCAAATCCTTGCTGCTCGCAGTTGGCCTGGTGGCCGCGGTAGCAGCGCATGCCGATATCAAAGAAGGCACCGAATACAAACTGATGACCAATCCCGTGCCGGTGCAGCAACCTGGCAAGATCGAAGTCATCGAGTTCTTTTGGTACGGCTGCCCGCATTGTTTCCACGTTGAACCGTATGTAGAGAAATGGGCTGCCGCGTTGCCCAAGGATGTGAACTTCATCCGTTATCACGTGGTGTGGCAAGGCCGTAGCGATATCGTCGCTCACGCCAAAATTTTTGTGGCACTGAACCAGATGGGCATTGCGGCCAAGTACCAGCAAGCCGTGTTCAATGCGGTTCAACGTGACGGTCTGGAACTGCGTCGCGATGAAGTCCTGTTTGACTGGGTGAAGAAGCAAGGCATCAATGTCGACAAGTTCAAGGCCGCTTATAACTCGTTCTCGGCCAACGCTGAGTTGGGCAAGCTTTCGCAACTGGTGAACACCTACCAGATTGATGGCGTCCCGACCTTTATCGTGAACGGCAAATTTGTAACTGCGCCGTCCATGGTAGGCAAGGAAGACGGTACCGTGCTGACGGTGATCGACCAGTTGATCGCCAAAGAGCGCGCAACACAGAAAAAACCTGCTGCCGCCGCAACCACCAAGAAAAAATAACAGCACGCTAGTTCGCTGCATGTGCTGTGAAAAGCAAAACGCCCGGTCAGATACTTGCCGGGCGTTTTCTTTTTGGCGGGCGAAACCGTTAGCTGGCGAGATGGCCGGGCGTGAGCCAGCGGGCAATGGGCTTTGGCAAGCTTTGATAGAGCGCGTCCCAATCGGTCGCATCCAGCCGGTTTTTCAGATGCAGGCCTAACTCGGTGTCGCCTTCAATCAGCAGTTTGCGCTGAAAGAACAGCGTGTCCGGATCAGCCTCGTGTCGCATCAACGCCGCCAGATCGCGCCAGTTGGCGGCCAGCGTGACCGAGGCAGGCGCGTTGCTGGCAGCAAAGCGGCGGCCATTATGGGTAAGCGTCAAACCACATCCCAGATCATGGATGGCGATGCGCACTGTCTGCCCGTTCAGCCAGGAAAAATCGTCATCCGCCCACAACCTGGGTGCCAGCCGGTTAAGTACAAAGCCAGCAACCAGCGCCGGTGGCGCTTCGGGTAAACGTGGCAGTACCTTGCGCGGCAAAGTGGTAAAGAAGTTCAGCATGCGACGCTCCCGATCAGATGTTCGATCCCGGCTTTGCCGTACCAATAACCGTTGGCAATACCTTCGGGTTGCCACGTGGCGATATCGGGCTCGACGGCTTCTCCGGCCAAAGCTGCCGCATAGGCGCGCACCCATTCTTCGGTGAAGTGCGCTTGCGGGCTGATGCGCAAAACATCCACGCCGCTGGATTTCAGCTCAGGCAGTGCGCTGAACAGACTTTGGCAAGCGGCGGACTGGGTCTGTATACCATTGATGCGCAAGAACGGCCGACCATCACGTGTGTTCACGTCCAGCCCGTCCGGATGTTCAATACAGCGAAATTCACAGGCATCTTTGCTCAGATCAAAATGCCGTGCCGTGAAACAACGGGCGGAAAAGGCCAGCGGCACATGACCATGGGCGAAAATTTCGGTGGGAATGCTGCAACTGCGTTCTGCCAGCAACTGGCGTAATGCTGCGCCGGGCATTTCTACTGGCGGCACCCAGCTGGTGGCACCACGTGCGGCGTACCAATCCAGCGTAGCGCCGTTGTAGATATTCAAATGCGGGCCAGCTACAAACGGCACGTCCGCGTCCTGGGCAATCTTGACCGCGCCAAGGTCGTTGGCTTCCAGCGCGAACCCGGCGTCGGCCAGTTTGCGCAGGCTGATCAAATCACCCGCCGATTCCAGCAATGCTTGCGACGACAACACCACAGTTTTGCCTGCTTGCTGGAGCGTTTGCGCCAATTCAATCCAGTCGGCAGTACGTAGCTCGTGGCGGCGGGCACAGACCACTTCACCCAGATAAATGATGTCCACCGGCCAGTGGGCGGCGGCGGCGTAAAAGTCGCTGACCTGGCTGCGCGGCCAGTAATACAGCAGAGGGCCTAAGGCGATTTTCATGCGCGTTTCCTTGATCATTGCTTGTTCTGGTTTGGTAGTAACCGCAGGCGTTAGCCGGTTCAGCGCCACGGCCGGTGATAGGCGCCCAGCGTTTGCTGATGCCCTTCCGAGACGTCGGTCAGTTGGCGGGTCCAGTCTGGTTTGACGGCATAACGGCTGCTGGCTGCGGCATCGATGGCCTCACGCATCACTTTGGTCACCTGGGCGGTGTAGGTCGGGCTGCGTTGGCGGCCTTCGACCTTGATGGCGGCGACGCCGATACGTAATAGCTCTGGCAGGATCGCTAGCGTGTTCAGGCTGGTAGGTTCTTCCAGCGCGTAATACGTATCACCGGAGACCTCAAAACGGCCTTTGCACAGGGTCGGATAACCAGCCGGTTCACCTTCGGCAAAGCGGTCAATCAAAATGCCGTTGAGACGGGCATTGAGCGTGCCGCCGGTTTGCTCCCAGCGCACATGCGCAGCGGGTGAGCACACGCCGTGGGTATTAGGCGATTCACCGGTCGCCCACGATGACAGCTGGCAACGGCCTTCTGCCATGACGCACAGGCTGCCAAAACCGAATACTTCGACCTCTACTTTGGTATGTGCGGCCACGTACTCTACTTGCGGCAGGGTCAGCACCCGTGGCAGCACCACGCGGGAAATCCCGAAATGATCGCGGGCCAGGTTGATCGCGTCAGCGTTGGTGGCAGAGCCCTGTACCGAAAGATGGCGCCGCAATTGCGGATGCGTGCGGGTGGCGTATTCCAGCAGACCCATATCGGCAACAATCACTGCATCTGCACCCAGGTCAGCGGCGCGATCTACGGCGCGATGCCAGTGTGTGGTTTGCCCGGCTTGCGGGTAAGTGTTGATCGCCACCAGCACTTCGCGCTGGCGCTGGTGGGCGTAATGCACGCCGTCGGTGAGCTGCTGATCGGTGAAATTGAGTCCGGCAAAATTGCGGGCATTGGTGGGGTCTTTGAAGCCGACGTAGATCGCATCGGCGCCGTGGTCCACGGCTTTTTTCAGGGCTTGCAGGCTGCCAGCGGGGCAGACCAGATGAGGAACACGCATGCAACGCTCCGCCAGAGGCAAAGCGGAGCAGCTTAGGCTGGTTGCCGTGAATGGCCCTTAATCCTGATCAAGATGAATTCTTGTAATTGGCAGGCGCCGACAAAGCGAATGCGGTGAATATCAGGTAGTGCCCAAAGCAAAGACCCGATACGCCGTCATGTACTACTGACGGCGTATCGGGTCTGAGGTTTTGCCAAGCCAGGGGCTCAGTTAACTGGGCCAGCTTTCACCAAATGCCGCTTGATAACGCTGCTTGATATCGGCCAGTTCAACGTGATGATTCTGCGCACCGCGCTGAGCGATCTTGAGTGACCCCAAGAGGGACGCCAGCTTGCCGGTGCTCGGCCAGTCCCAGCCATGGCTGATGCCGTGCAACAAGCCGGCGCGGAAGGCGTCACCGCAACCGGTCGGGTCCACCACCGCTTCGGCTTTGACGGCCGGAATGCGATAAGTCTGGCCATCGGCAAAAATCTCCGAACCCTCTGCGCCATAAGTGACGATCAATGCTTTGACCTTTTGTGCCAGTTGCGCAATCGAGAAGCCGGTCTTTTTCGACATCACTTCGGCTTCGTAATCGTTCAGGGTCAGGTAGTCGGCCTGTTCGGTCATTTCCAGCATTTCTTCGCCCGAGAACAACGGCATGGCCTGGCCCGGATCAAAGATAAACGGCACGCTAGCAGCGGCCAGTTGGCGACAGCGTTCCTGCATGCCCAGCTTGCCATCCGGCCCGACGATGCCCAGCGTGACCGGCACGCCGATTTCAGTGAGTTGCACGAAGTGCGACAGATTCATGGCGCCTGGGTGGAAGGCAGCGATCTGGTTGTCGTCCAGATCGGTGGTCACAAAGCATTGCGCGGTGAAGTGTTCTGGCAATTCTTTGATCCCGACGCGGGAGATGCCCAGTTTATCCAGGCGAGCGGCATAGGGGCCGAAGTCGCTGCCGACCGTGCCGACCATCAGCGGCTCATCGCCCAAGCCTTTCAGGCTATAGGCAATGTTGCCGGCGCAACCACCCAGTTCGCGGCGCATCTCCGGCACCAGGAACGAGATGGAAAGAATATGTAGCTGGTCGGGCAACAAATGATTTTTGAACTGGTCCTGGAACACCATGATGGTGTCGTAGGCAATGGAACCACTGATCAGGATAGCCATGATGCGCTCGGTGCTGGAAATGTTCGCATTATGCCATTGCCCTGACGCGACGGGCGCTGGCGACATGCAATGCCATTTAATCGCACGCAGTGTTTATCCAGTTCTGCATAAATCTGGGCCAAATCCGGTCTATACCGATTGCAGCGCCCCAAGTGGTTGATCCTCGCGGTCGATCAAAGCGGGCAACGGTGGTGAGTCCCAATATAGTTTTTAACTACCAAAGAAGTATGGATATTCAATTTTTATTATTGGCTGGCGTCGCCCACAATCAGTTCATCCCCTCAGGCAAGAGTGCGCATCATGCAGCTATTCAGACGCAGCGAGTGGGCAGAGCTTTGGGCGCATTACAGCGGATCGTATTAGCCGGATTGTTCATCTGTCCCAACCCTTTTCAGAGCACATAGTTCAGGAGCCTTAACCATGTCTGACCGTCCGATTCTGACGTCCAATTTTGGCCAGCCGATTCCCGATAACCAGAACAGCGTGACCGCTGGCCCGCGCGGGCCGGTGCTGCTACAAGACATTCATCTGGTGGAAAAACTGGCCCACTTTAACCGTGAGCGGGTGCCAGAGCGGGTGGTCCATGCCAAAGGCTCCGGCGCATACGGCACTTTCCGGGTGACTGCGGATATAACCGCCTATACGCGCGCCAAGCTTTTCAGTGAACTCGGCAAAGAGACCCCGGTATTCCTGCGTTTTTCTACGGTGGGTGGGGAATCTGGTTCTGCCGACACCGAGCGCGATCCACGCGGTTTTGCGGTGAAGTTCTACACGGAAGACGGCAACTGGGACATGGTGGGCAATAACACGCCAGTATTCTTCATCAAAGACCCGCTCAAGTTCCCGGACTTTATCCACACCCAGAAGCGTAATCCGCAAACGCACCTGAAAGACGCCAATGCCAAATGGGACTTTTGGTCGCTCTCGCCCGAGGCGCTGCATCAGATTCTCATCTTGTTTTCGGATCGGGGCACGCCTGATGGCTTCCGTTTTATGCATGGCTTCTCCAGCCACACCTTCAGCCTGATTAACGCCGCTGGCGAGCGCGTGTGGGTGAAGTGGCATTTCAAGAACAAGGCCGGCATCAAGAATCTGCACCCGAGCGAAGCGGGCCGCCTGGCCGGGGCCGATCCGGATTACGCCCAACGTGATCTGTTCAACGCCATCGACAAGGGGGACTTTCCCAAGTGGCGTGTCTGTATCCAGGTGATGACAGAAACCCAGGCGCAACAGTTCCGGTGGAACCCGTTTGATCTGACCAAAATCTGGCCGCACGCCGAGTTCCCATTAATTGAAGTCGGCGAGCTGGAACTGAACCGCAATCCGCAAAACTACTTTGCCGAAGTTGAACAAGCCGCCTTGTCGCCCGCCAATATTGTGGATGGCATGGGCTTCTCGCCGGACAAAATGCTGCAAGGTCGTCTGTTTGCCTACAACGATGCGCATCGCTATCGCATCGGCAGCAACTACGCGCAGTTGCCGGTGAACGCGCCGCAATGCCCGTTCCACAACTATCAACGCGATGGCTCCATGCGTTTTGACGGTAATGGTGGCGCGGCGCCGGTGTATGAACCCAACTCGCTGGATGGCTCTGCCGAGCAAGCGCCAGGTTACGCCGAACCCGCGCTGGCGCTGGGTGAGGTGAGTGCTGATCGCTATAGCCATGCTGAAACCGAGCATGATCATTACTCGCAACCGGCAGCGTTGTTCCATTTGATGGATGGCTCGCAGCAACAATTGCTGATCGATAACATCGCTGGCTCAATGGCCGCCGTGACGCAACCGGGCGTGGTGCAGCGGATGCTGGGGCATTTCGAGAAGGTCGATCCGAAGCTGGCGGCGGGGATTGCGGCGAAGCTGGGTTAATTTAATTGATGCCGGAGAAAAAAGCGCGGGCCGGGATGGCTTGCGCATTTTTTCGTGGATTGAGTTCATGCCCGTGAAGCTGAGCGTATCTGCATCGCCACCCCGGATTCCCGCTTCGCTCAATCCGGGCTACGGTTCTTGTTTTACGCTGAAGGCGTGTTTTTGTTAGTGCCTGCGGCACGGTTGTGAAAAGCGTTTGATACCCGGTGGTGACCGGGAGCACGACACCTTTCTTTGCGTCGCCAAAGAAAGGTGTCCCAAAGTCCCGCAGAGCGGGATAGCAAAAGGCGACCCGACAGCGCAAGCGCAAACGCAAGCGCAAACGCAAACGCAAACGCAAACGCAAACGCAAACGCAAACGCAAACGGGGCCCGAAGTCAAAAGCCGAAACGAACAGACTGGTGACCAGTTGCCTTTACGCGCATCCTGCGTTCCCTCGGTCGGCCGGAGCCTGAGGTCTCCGGCTCTCGGTCGGCGTGTTCCGTTGCTTTGTCTGCCAGGTAAAGATCAAAAGCCAGGCAAAAGGGTGACGTGGTAACCAGTAGCCCGGATGAAGCGAAGCGAGAATCCGGGGGTGCAATGCCCCAGCGACCCTCACCGCCGCCCTGGCAATGGCTCAACAAACTGTACCGGTTCCCGGCTGTGGATCAACCTCGCAAAGTCCTCCGCCAGATACTGCCCGGCCTCAATCGCCACCTTCCAGTCGCGAACCCGTTCGGCATCGCGGCCTTCGTAACGGATGAAATCTTTGCGATCCGGCACACGTTGGTTTGGCAACAGCTTGAGAAACTCATCGGTCGGTGCCAGCAATACCGTGCGTTCCATAAACAGCGGTTTGCGCCACGGCAGAAATTTATCCAGCCAGCCGGTGGTGACTTTGCTGGCAAAGTGCGGCAACAACATCAGTCCTTGCGGCTCGGCCAGCGCCAGATCCATGTGGTAATCAATCAGCCCGCCATCCAGATAAGTCCCGGCAGGTGCACCGGGGATGTCTTTCACTGCTTCCAGTACGCCAGGGATGGCGCCGCTGGCCAGCAAAGCATCGCTGAAATTGGCGGTATTGAGTGGCACGGCGGTATCACCAAAGCCGTCGTCGATAAAGCGGGCGGGGTGCGCGCCGGTGTGAAATACCACGCGCTGAAAGAAATTGGCCATATGCCGACGGCCACGGGCGTTGGCGAAAACAGCTCGGACCAGCGCTTTGCGGTCACTGCGGCTGCCTGAGCCATCCACGCCGTTCAGGCCGCGTGCGGTGAGGATATGCAAATGCAGCTTGGGGTTGCTGATGATCTGCTCGACGCCATCGCTACCGAACATCGCCGTCATGATCTTGCGGGCTTCGTGGGTGACTTCGCTGGCCGGTGGCTTGACGGTGTAGCGTTGCTCCAGATACGCGGCTTCAAAGCGCTCCAGCCCGGCCAGCGGATCATTCATGGCCACCGCAGCCAGTCGCCACGCGCCTATCGATGCGCCTACGGCTTGCAGCGGCGTGCTCCGCGCGGCCAGCCATTCGCCAAATAGAATGCGATCCAGCCGTGCCAGCACTTGCCACTTGGGACCGCCCGCTGCCGCACCCAGATGAGAGAACATATCCGGCGTGAAACCGGCAGACTGAATCTGCGCCAGGGCTGCTGGCCCGGCCTGGATCTTCAGATACTTCATGCGGAGAGATCCGGTTCCCGGTTCAGTGCGGCGATGTGTTCATCAGTCAGATAACGCCATTCGCCTTCGCCCAAGTCCAGCGATGCCAGTGTCAGTCCGCCAATGGCCACGCGGGTCAGTGCCGCGCAGTGATTGCCCGCTGCGGCCAGCATGCGTTTAACCTGGTGATACTTGCCTTGGTCCAGCACCATCTCGATATGGAATTCGTCGACCATGCGTGCCGACAAAGCGGCAATCGGTGCGGGTTCGTCATGTAATTGCACGCCGTCGCGCAAGTGTTGCACCAATTTCTCGGTGGCCGCTTCGGCGACGGTTGCCAGATACGTTTTAGGCTGATGATGGCGCGGGTGCGATTGCGCGTGGATAAACGCGCCGTCGTCTGACAACAGCAACAGGCCGGTGGTGTCATGGTCAAGCCGCCCGACCGGCTGGATGTCGCGTTCAATCAGCGGGTCCGGCAACAGCGTAAGAATGCCCGGATGATGGCTTGGTTTGCGCGAGCATTCATAATTGGTAGGCTTGTTCAGTGCCACATATAGCCGTTCGCGATAGGGCCAGTCTTCTTCACCGAACAAGGTGATGAGCATGCCGTCCGTTTCGAAAACGGTGCGGTAGTCGGTAGCGAGCTCGCCATTAATGGCGACTTCGCCGTCGGCAATGAGTTCGCGGCAGCCTTTGCGCGAGCCAAAGCCTTGGGATTGGAGAATGCGATCGAGTGCTAGTTTCATGGGCGCAACTTTAACGCGAGTGCGCGTTGACTGAAAGTAGGGCGGCCGCTATCAACGCCGCCGCCTTTTCATTTTTTTGCAGGTGGTGATGAGCGAGCTTGATTTACTGTTGACCGAGATCCGCGCCTGTACGCATTGCGCCGCATCCTTGCCACTTGGCCCAAGGCCGGTATTGAGTGCGTCGACCACTGCGCGAGTGCTGATTGTCGGACAGGCGCCAGGGACCAAAGTCCATGCCTCGGGCGTGCCGTGGTCAGATGCTTCTGGCCGACGCTTGCGCGAATGGTTGGGGGTGGATGAAGCCACTTTTTATGATGCGTCGCGCATCGCCATCGTGCCGATGGGTTTTTGCTATCCCGGCAAGGGCAAGTCCGGAGATTTACCGCCGCGGCCAGAATGCCGCCAGTTGTGGCATTCGCGCTTGTTGCCACTCATGCCACAGGTTGAGCTGGTGCTGGCGATTGGTCAGTACGCGCAGGCATATTTTCTTGGCGCCCAACGCAAAGCCGATCTCACCGCCACGGTGCGCGCATGGCGCGAATACAGCCCGCGCTGCATTCCGCTGCCTCATCCCAGCCCGCGTAATCAGGCGTGGTTAAAACAAAATCCGTGGTTTGCCGAGGAAGTCTTGCCCGAATTAAGGGCGTGCGTAGCGCACGCATTGACCAGATAACCGACTGACGGTTCAAATAATTCTTGCTATAAATAGTACAAATATTTACTATTTATCCATGAACGAAATCCATGATCACACCGATATCCCCAGTTTTGTGGATATTGAACAGCGAATCGAGCGTGTTTGCTCCCGCGTGCCGGGCAGCGATCGGCAGGGCGTATTGCTCAAAATGCTGCTGCAGCACGTCGCCGGTGGCCTGAACGCGCGCATGAATCAAGTGCTGCGTGAGTACAGCCTGAACCGCATCAGTTTTCTGGCGCTGGTCATGCTGGTCAGCTCGCAAGGCAAGCCGTTAAACCCGTCAGATCTGGCTGATTCGACTGGCGAATCGCGCGCCAATGTCACGCGGATTTGCGATGAGCTGGTTGCCAAAGAGTTGTTGACGCGTGAACCCAACCCGGAAGACCGGCGCCGCATCGATCTCTACCTGGCTCCGCATGGCGAAGAACTCGTAAAAGAGCTGCTGCCAAAAATCCAGAATTACGCCTTCGCACCATTTGAGGTGCTGACCGCCGAAGAGCGTGATGTGCTGGAAAGCGTATTGAAAAAATTGTTGGCTCGTCTGACTTGATCAACTACGGTTGATTGTCGCTGGCCACTTTTTTTTGCCTAAATAATTCCACTTTTGATTATAACGATATGAAACAAAAGCTTGCATTTGGCATATTAGTACTGTTGGCGGGATGCGCGAGCGTTCCGGATGACCACCCCTCGGTCAAGATGCGCGACGCCGCCGCCGCCCAGCTTTCCACCCAGCTCAAGCTGGCGCAGGAAGACTGGCCGCAAGCACGCTGGTGGACGCGTTATCAAGATGATCAGCTCAACGCATTGATGGATGCCGCCCTTAAGGGCTCGCCGTCGCTGGCCGTGGCGCAGACGCGCGTGACACTGGCGCAGACCGGCATCAGCCAGGCTCGCGCCGCCGACGGTGTGAACATTCGCGCCAGTGTGAACGTGACGCGTGAGATGACCTCGCAATACGGTATTTATCCACCGCCCCTGGCTGGCACCTGGATCACCGATAGCGAACCGATGGTCAACGCCACTTACCAGTTTGACTGGTGGGGCAAGCACAAGGCCGAGATCGCCGCCGCATTGGGCGAAACCGCTGCCAGTCGTGCGGATTACGCCGCGGCTGAACAAGCGCTGACCGCCGCTGTGGCGCAAGCCTACTTCGCCTGGCAAGCTGATTTGGCACGCATTGAACTGGTCAAGCAGCAGCGCGACGTGCAAAACAGGCTGCAAAAAATCGCGGTACGCCGCGTGCAAAGCGGTCTGGAAAACGACACTGTGCAGCGTAGCGCGAGTGGTGACGTGGCCAATCAGGACAGCGTGATCGCGCAACTGCAAACCAGTGAGCGCAAAGATCGTGAATCGCTGCGGGCTTTGGTTGGCGTGACCGGTAGTGATAGCGGCATCGACCATTTGGGCGCGCGGCCATTGCCGGTCACTGCCGGAGGCGTACCGACCGATCTTGGCCTGAATCTGGTGGCGCGTCGCCCCGACCTGCAAGCCGCACGCTGGCGCGTTGAAGCCAGTGTGCAGCGCACCGATGCCAGCAAAGCTGCGTTTTACCCCGATGTAAACCTGAGTGCCTTCTTCGGTTTCTCCAGCCTGAGTCTGGACGATTTGCTCAAACGCGGCACGCGTACCTATGGCATCACGCCAGGGATCAGCTTGCCGATCTTTGACAGCGGTCGCCTGGCGGCTGGCTTGCAAGGTGACCGTGCGCAGCGTGATGTTGCCATTGCCCAGTACAACCAGACATTGGTAAACGCCGTGCAGGACGTGGCCAATCAGGGCATTGCGCTGCAAGGCTTGAGCGATCAGGAAAAAGCGATGCGCGCTTATCTGCATGCCACTGAAGGCGTGCGCGACAGCCAGCAAAAACGGATGCAAAGCGGCCTGACGGATCAAGGCGCGGTACTGCGCGCCGAACTGCCGGTATTGATGATCCAGGACCAGTTGCTGGTGCTGAAGAATCGCCAGCTGGAAGCCGAAGTCGCGTTGGTTCGCGCCTTGGGTGGCGGTTACGAAGCCCCTGCCGATACCGCAGCGCAGGCCGAATAGGCGCCTGCCAAAGATCAGCATTTAAAAAATTGAGCAAAAGTGGTCAGCACTGACCACGCAAAAAGACAAAACAGATTCCGGAGAAACACCATGACGACAGAAACCAACGCCGCCCAGCCGGCAGCTACGCCTGAGCAAAAAAAGCGCAAACCGATAATGGCCATTATCACCACCGTATTTGTGCTGGCCGGGATCGGCTATGGCATTTACTACGCCACGGTGTTGTCGCAGCGCGAAGAAACCGATAACGCCTACGTGGGCGGCAACCTGGTCACGCTGACCTCGCAGGTCACCGGCACCGTGACTGAAATCCGTGCTGACGAAACACAATTTGTGAAGAGCGGCGAAGAAGTGGTCAAGCTGGACCCAGTGGACGCCAAAGTGGCGTTAGCGCAATCCGAAGCCGCCTTGGGCGACACCGTGCGCCAGTTGCGCCAGCAATATGCCAACGCCGCCCAGTACGATGCCGTGCTGGCCCAACGCAAGATTGATTTGTCCCGCGCTAACGATGACTTGAATCGCCGGGCGCCGCTGGCCGCCGACCATACTGTGTCGACGGAAGAAGTGTCCCACGCCAAAGATGCAGTCGAGAACGCCAAAGCCGCGCTCGATGTGGCGGTGAAGCAATCCGAAGCCCAGCACGCCAGCATTGATGGCGTGGATATCCCGCACCACCCGACCGTATTGCGCGCCAAGGCCAACTTTGAGCAAGCGTGGTTGTCGGTGCAACGCAACGCCATCGTCGCGCCGGTGTCGGGTTACGTGGCCAAGCGTGGTGTTCAGGTTGGTGCGCGTATCGCCCCGGGTCAATCGTTGCTGTCGATTGTGCCGCTGGATCAATTGTGGGTGGATGCCAACTTCAAGGAATCCGAGCTGCGCAATATCCGCATCGGTCAGGCCGCCAAAATCACCGCCGATATCTACGGTGGCAAGGTTGAGTATCACGGCAAAGTAGTTGGCCTGGGTGCCGGTACCGGTAGCGCCTTCAGCCTGCTGCCAGCGCAAAACGCGACCGGCAACTGGATCAAGGTGGTGCAGCGCGTGCCAGTGCGTATTCAGCTGGATGAAAAAGAACTGGCAGCGCATCCACTGCGGGTTGGCCTGTCGACCGTTGTTGAGGTCGATACCCATAACCGCGACGGCGATGTGCTGTCCGCCACCGCCGCCAACAAACCGCTATTCGCCACCGAGGCTTTTGCTCAACCGATGCAAGACGCCGAAAAGCTGGCCAACAACATTGTGACGAAGAACCTCGGCAAGTAAGACGCACCTTGGCGTGGCCGCCGGTGACAAATCAGGTGCGCCACGCAATCCAGCACATCAATTCGTTGATCATTGAATAAAAGAAAGCCAGCCGTCGCCCAAGGTAACGGTTGTGCCAGTTCTTACCCTGGAGGGTAATCATGGCTTCCAGCGACCAGGCGGTTGCACCCAGCCCCGCGCCTTTACATGGCGCCAAGCTCGGGCTAATGACGGTGGCATTGTCGTTTGCCACTTTCATGGAAATTCTCGACACCACCATCGTCAACGTGTCGGTGCCGCATATCGCCGGGGATCTGGCAGTGGCGGCCAATCAGGGCACATGGGCGATCAGTTCGTACGGTCTGGCGGCGGCGATTGCCGTGCCGCTGACCGGCTGGCTGGCTGGCCGCTTTGGCCAGGTGCGCTGTTTTTCGTTATCCGTGCTGTTGTTTACGGTGATGTCGATCATGTGTGGTCTGGCGAACAGCCTGCCCATGCTGGTGGCATTCCGTTTCCTGCAAGGTCTGGTCTCCGGCCCGATGGTGCCGTTGTCGCAAACCTTGCTGCTGAACAATTATCCACCCGAGAAAAAAGGCGTAGCGCTGGCGTTATGGTCGATGACGGTGATTGTTGCGCCGATCTTCGGGCCCTTGCTGGGCGGCTACATCACCGACCAGTTCAGCTGGCCGTGGATTTTCTACATCAATGTGCCGATTGGTCTGGCCGCCGGGATCATGTCCTGGCAGTTGCTCAAGCACCGCGAAACCAAGACCGTCAAACTGCCTATCGACGTGGTTGGGCTGATCTTGCTGGTGGTGGGCGTGGGTAGCCTGCAAGTCATGCTGGATAACGGTAACGATCTGGACTGGTTCAACTCCACCTTCATCGTTACCCTGGCTGTGATCGCAGTAACCGCGCTGACCTACTTCGTGGCGTGGGAGCTGACCGACAAACATCCGATTGTTGACCTCACCTTGCTCAAGCGGCGCAATTTCCGCATTGGCGTAATTGTGCTGTCGCTGGGCATGTTCTGCTTCTTTGGTTCGACCGTGCTGTTCCCGCTGTGGCTGCAAACCGTGATGGGTTACAACGCCACGTGGGCGGGGATCGCCACCGCGCCAGGCGGCGTGCTGGCGCTGCTGCTCTCGCCGATCATTGGCAAGAACATCAACCGGCTTGAGTTGCGCGTGGTGTCGTCAGTGGCGTTCACCGTGTTTGCCGGCACCATGTTCTGGTACGCCAGTTTTACGCTGGATACCAATTTCGGCTACATCGCACTGGCGCGCTTCTCGCAGGGGATTGCGATTGCGTGTTTCTTTATCCCGATCAACCAGATCATTCTGTCGGGATTGGGCGCGCAACAAATGGCTTCGGCTTCGGGCTTGTCCAACTTCTTCCGGACCATCTCGGGTAGCTTTGCCACGGCCATTGCCGTGTTCTTGTGGGATCGGCGCGAAACGTTTTCGCATGCCCGCCTGACCGAAAATATCACCAATGCCAGCCCGGCCACGACGGACTATCTGGCCAAGCTGCAAGACCTTGGTTTATCGGCGCAGGCGGCGTATGCCCAGGTGGATCAGGTGATCAATCAGCAGGCGTACATGATCGCCACAAAAGAAGTGTTCTGGCTGCTGGGTGTGATCTTCCTGTCGCTGGTGGCCATTGTCTGGCTGGCTAAACCGCCATTCACCAACAATGCCGGTTCGGGTGGTGGCGGTCACTGAGTCCACGTGACGACTCAGGCGGGTTCATCAAGACTCACAGAAAAACCCCACGTTGATCGGTGGGGTTTTTCTGTGGAAACAATAAAGTGGTATATTTTCCTCAGAAAGGAGTTTTGCCATGACTGCACTTGAAAAAGTCACGCCGCAAGAAGAAGCAGTAATCACCAAAGCTGTAGTGCGCACGGCAGAGAAGCTCGATTTTCGCCAATCTGACCTGGGCCGACTGCTTGGGTTGTCTGGCGCCAGCGTCAGCCGCATGGTGCACGGTCAGTACGAACTGAATACGCATCGCCCGGAATGGGATGCCGCGCTGGCGCTGATTCGTGTTTATCGCTCGCTGTCGTCGATTCTCGGCGGGCAGGAAGACCTGATCCGGCGCTGGATGCACTCACCCAACACCGATCTGGGTGGCGTGCCGTCCGATATCGTCCGGCGCGGTGCCGGTGGCTTGTTTCAGGTAGGGATTTATCTTGATTCCATGCGCGGCCGAATCTAACGCAGAAGTCGCCCTCAAACCCTGGCGTTCGGTGGAAACCCAACGCGAGGTGGCGACACTGGCGCTGGTGGATAACGATCCGGATGAACAAGCCCTGCTTGAGGCCATTCTGGATGACAACAAACCGCCGCTGCCGACCGATGCCGCCAAACTGCATTACCTGTTAAGCACGCCGTTTCGCTATCCGGCGCATCCTCCCAATGGCAGTCGCTTTGTGCGGCCCGGCGCGCTGGGAATGCTTTATGCCGCCGAAAACAAACTGACGGCCATGGCGGAATCCGGTTACTGGCAGCATCGCTTCAACCGGGCTTCGGCTGGTTTGCGCGATACCCATATCACGCTAGCCCGCACCTTGTTTCAAGTTAGCGTCGCGGGCAAAGCCATTGATTTGCTCAAGCCACCGTTTGCTGAACATGCCAGCCTGTGGAACGCACCAGACAACTACACCGCCACGCACGAACTGGGCAGCGCCGCGCGTGAGAACAGCGATGTCGATCTCATTCTGTATGAATCCGTACGCGACCCGGACCACGGTGTGTGTGTGGCGGTGGTAAACGTGCGGGCATTCAAACGGCGCAAACCATTGGCCAGCGAAGAATGGCATTTAACGCTGCAAGGCCCCAACGTGCTGTTCCGGCGCGGCGTGGAAACCATCTCTTTTCGCTTTGAAAACTGAATCGCGCTTCCGATACCGGAAAAATGGCGCCGTCGATGCCGGTAAACCCGCCAATTAGCCAGGGATACGGCATTCGCTGGATGGCTTTGGCCGGGACGGGCCCGCAGAATGTGCGGCAATGGCAAAACGTGGTCGATCTATCTTGCTGATCGCGTAACAGCATCAGGCAATTAGCCATTTTTGCGCACAACCGTTTAACATCCGCATTTCGTCGCTCTGTTGCCGATCCATACCTGGTGCCCATGAACCTTCGTCAGCTCGCTGCCCATTTACAGCTTTCCCCAACGACCGTCAGTCGCGCGCTCAATGGCTTTCCTGAAGTCAATGCCGAAACCCGCGAGCGCGTTGTAGAGGCGGCGGCGCGTTTGGGTTATCGCGCCAATACTGTGGCGCGGCGTTTGGCGACGGGCAAAACCGACAGCATCGGCATCATTTATCCGTTTGAGCCGTCTGATCTGGGCGATCCGGTATTTCTGGACATCATTGCCGGGATTACCGAACGCCTCGGTGAGGCCGCGATGGACTTGGTGATTGTTTCGGCCGCGCAAGAGAACGAACTGGAAACCTATCAGCGCGTGGTTTCCGGCGGGCGTGTCGATGGCTTGATTGTGGCGCGTACCCAGGTCAGCGATGCGCGTCTGCAATATCTGCAAGAAAAGAACTTCCCGTTTGTGGCGCACGGGCGCAGTGATCTGGCCAAGCCCTATGCCTGGTTCGATTACGACAATGAATACGGCATGCGTATCGCGGTGGACCGCCTGACTGCGCAAGGTCACCGCCATATTGCGTTGATCAGCGCGCCGCTGAGCATGAATTTCGCCGCACAACGGCGCATGGGTTATCTGGTCGGCTTGCACGCAGCGGGCGTGCAAGTGGAACCCGAATTCATGGTGCAAGGTGGCCTGAGCCCGGCGGAAGGCGCTGCCGCGCTTAACCGGTTACTGGCCTTGCCGCAGCGCCCGACGGCGGTGGTGGTGGATAACAACGTCTCTGCGGTTGGCGTAATGAACGCCTTGCGCCAAAGCGGCCTGCAACCAGGGCGCGATATCTCGGTGATCGTGTTTGGTGGTTTACCGGCTTTGCTGGCCGACAGCATGACCGTGAGCGCCATCGTCCAGCCACAAGCGCGCGAAGCCGGTCGCACCATGGCCGAATTGATGCTGGGCCGTCTTGCCGGCAACCCGCCGCAAACACTTAACCGCCTGTGGCGGCCGGAGTTTGTTTGCGGCAGTACCGATATGGCACCGATCACCGCCTGAACTGCGAATTCCTCCTTTTTGCAACGCCCGGTAAAGCATGCAGATGCCTTTATCTGCTGACGCTGAACCCGCGTTCGTCCTTTGCTGCTTGGGTTTGCGGCCGCGGTATGCGTTTCTGCTTCCTCTCTCATAAGTGATTTACCGTAGTTTCTGATTGCTTACTACCAGGTTTAAGATGCGCTCTACGCTGATTCAAACCGGTTTGATTGATGTGAATGCCGGATTTGTCCATCAAATTGAGCTGAAAGTGGCTTGGTCTGGTGCTGGCAAAAGAAGCTGGTGGTAATTGCACTACGCAATAGCCCGCATCATCCGCCGCGCGGATAAGGCACAAACCTGGTTCTCGCAG
This sequence comes from Silvimonas sp., assembly GCF_031291215.1. Lineage (NCBI taxonomy): Bacteria > Pseudomonadati > Pseudomonadota > Betaproteobacteria > Neisseriales > Chitinibacteraceae > Silvimonas > Silvimonas sp. Next base: position 149,321 of record NZ_JARLJK010000142.1, on the reverse strand, counting down.
CGTGCACGGGCGGTCTATAACTGCTACGCACCCGGCGCGCAACGAGGCAGTTGAGTAAACCGGTAACCCGGGTCATTAACCAAAGTATCGGGCAGGACGTTTTGGTTAATGACTCTTTTCAAAGAAGAAATCATGAGTAAGCAACAGGCAGCTTCAGGCAGCACAAAGTGGTGGCGCGGTGCGGTGATTTACCAGATTTATCCGCGCAGTTTTGCCGACAGCAATGGCGATGGCGTGGGTGACCTCAATGGCATCAGCGCGCATCTGGATTACGTCGCCAGCCTGGGTGTCGATGCAGTCTGGATCAGCCCGTTCTTCAAGTCGCCGATGAAAGACTTTGGCTACGATGTTTCTGATTACTGTGCGGTTGATCCACTGTTCGGTTCAATCGAGGACTTCGACCGCCTGCTGGCCAAAGCGCATTCGCTTGGTCTGAAGATCATCATTGATCAGGTGTTGTCGCACACCTCAGATCAGCATGCCTGGTTCAAGGAAAGCCGCCAGGATCGTACCAACGCCAAAGCCGACTGGTACATCTGGGCCGATCCGCAAGCTGACGGCACGCCGCCGAACAACTGGCTGTCGATTTTCGGCGGCCCGTCGTGGCGCTGGGATACTCGCCGCCTGCAGTACTACATGCACAACTTCCTCGGTAGCCAGCCGGATCTGAACTTCCATAACCCGGAAGTACAGGATGCCACGCTGGAACAGATCGAATTCTGGCTCAAGCGCGGTGTGGATGGCTTCCGCTTTGATGCGTGTAATTACCATTTTCACGATCAACAACTGCGCAGCAATCCGCCAGCGACCAAGCGTGATACCGCGTCGGTGAGCATTGAAAATCCGTACGGTTACCAAGCGCATTTGTACGACAAGACCCAGCCGGAAAACGTGGCTTTCCTGCAGCGCATCCGCAAGCTGCTGGATCAATACGGCGCGATGAGCGTCGGTGAAGTGGGCGATGACAATAGCCTGAGCATCATGGCCGAGTACACCAATGGCGGCGACAAGCTGAACATGGCGTACAGCTTTAACCTGCTGACGGCTGACTTCTCCGCCGAACATATCCGCAGCCAGGTCAGCGATCTGGAAGCCGAAATCAAAGACGGCTGGGGCTGCTGGACTACCGGCAACCATGACTCGATCCGCGTTGTTACCCGCTGGGGCAAAGACACGCAACATCCGCGCTTTGCGCCCATGATTCTGGCCATGGAAACCGCCTTGCGTGGCTCCAGCTGCCTGTATCAGGGCGAAGAACTGGGCCTGCCCGAAGCGCAACTGACCTTTGAACAACTGCAAGACCCGTACGGCATTACGATGTGGCCGGAATTCAAAGGCCGCGACGGTTGCCGCACGCCCATGCCGTGGCAGTCTGGCGCGGTTAATGCCGGTTTTGGCGCGCACGAACCTTGGCTGCCAGTTGCCGCGACACATGTACCGCTGGCCGTGGATACGCAAGAGTCGAACAGTGAATCCACGCTCAACGCCTATCGCCGCATTCTGCACTGGCGTAAAACCCAACCGGCCTTGATTGAGGGCGATATCGCGTTCCTCGGATCGGCTGAACCGGTGCTGGCATTCACTCGTAGCTGGCATGGCCAGACGATTGTGGCGGTGTTCAATTTGAGTGAACAAGAAACAACGTTTGAGTTGCCGGTTGCTGCAACCGAACTGGCTGGCCACGGTCTGGCAGGCGCCGAACTGGCGGGCAAGACCCTCAAGCTGGGCGCGTGGGGTGGCTGGTTTGGCGTGGTGGTTTGAAGTTGGTGAGGTGGCGGTGCGCATGAATGCGCACCCTACGTGAGCAGATTTTGCAGGGTTGGCACGCGCAGCGTGCGAACGCGTCCAGCTTGATGCGGTAAACAGAGAGACAGCATGGCAACAGTTAGTCTGAAGAACATCACAAAGCGTTTTGGCGAAGTCACCACGCTGCATGGCATTGATCTGGAAATCAACGACGGCGAGTTCATCGTTTTTGTTGGCCCGTCCGGCTGTGGCAAAACCACGCTGCTGCGCACGATTTCCGGTCTGGAAGACATCAGCGAAGGTGAGTTGCAGATTGGCGGCGTGCGCATGAATGAGCTGCCGCCGGTCAAGCGCGGCATTGCCATGGTGTTCCAGTCTTACGCGCTGTATCCGCACATGAGCGTATTTGAAAACATGGCATTTGGTTTGCGCCTGGCCAATATGAAAAAGGCCGAGTACACGCCGATTGTGCATGACGTCGCCAAAGTGCTGCAGCTGGATCACCTGCTGGAACGCAAGCCGCGCGAATTGTCGGGTGGCCAGCGCCAGCGTGTAGCCATTGGCCGCGCGATTGTGCAAAAGCCGGAAGTCTTTCTGTTCGACGAACCACTATCCAACCTGGACGCCTCGCTGCGTGTACAGATGCGGATTTACATCGCCCAGCTGCATCGCAAACTGGGCGCGACCATGATCTACGTGACGCACGATCAGGTCGAAGCCATGACTTTGGCCGACCGCATTGTGGTGTTCCAGGCCGGACGGCTGGAACAAGTCGGCACGCCGACCGAGCTGTACTACGAACCAGTGAATCTGTTCGTGGCCGGTTTCCTTGGTTCGCCCGGCATGAACTTCCTGACTGGCCGCATTGCCCAGATTGACGCCAGCGGCGTCAGCGTGACGCTGCCGGACAACCAGCAAGTGCGCGTGGCGGTAGATGCCAGCGGCGCGCAAGTAGGTGATGAAGTCACCGTCGGCGTGCGTCCGGAACACTTGAATGTGGCGATCCAGGACAATGTGGTCAGCGGCAAAGTGGTGGTGCTGGAACGCCTGGGCGATTCATCTGTGTTGTATATGGAACACGTCGGCAGCAAGGCGCCGATGGCCGTGCGTATCCCCGCACTCAAGCACGTTGAGATTGGCGAATCCATGTCGATCGGCTTCAAACCGCAGCATGGTTACCTGTTTAACGCGCAAGGCATTGCCTTGCGTCGGCTGGACCCCCTGGCTGAGTGAAGATCGCCCGGAAACCCACATTGTCGTAATGGCTTTTACTGATCGCACATGCGGTGATCTGGTTGAACAATGTGGCTTCCGGCGCTATTCAAACCGGTTTAGGGACTGGAGTAGTCAGTAAAATCTGCCTGGTACGACTCTGAAGCGCCATCAGGTTGGTTTTGCCGGTCACTCACTATCAAAACTCTGAAAATATATCGATGGAGAGTCAAGCAATGGATATCTCGCGCAGTCGTTTGGGTCGAGTAGTGTTGTCGTCGGTTGCAGCTGCAGTCATGGGGCTGGGTGCAATGTCTGCAGTGGCCGCTGAACCTGGCAAACTGCTGATCTGGACCAATGGCGACAAGTCATACAAAGGTTTGATGGCCATTGGTGCTGAATTCACCAAGGCGACCGGCGTGCAAGTGGTGGTAGAGCGCCCGGAAGATGCACCGAACAAGTTCCAGCAAGCTGCCGCTGCTGGTAAAGGCCCGGATATTTTCATTTGGCCACACGACCGCATGGGCGAATGGGCCACTGCCGGTTTGCTGAGCCCGGTTAATCCTAGCGCCAAGGTCAAGGGTGAAATCGATCCGCTGGGCTGGAAGGCCTGGACTTCGGGCGGCAAGACTTGGGGTTACCCGATCGCCATCGAAGCTGTGGCGCTCGTGTACAACAAGGATCTGGTCCCCACACCGCCCAAGTCGTTTGACGACGTGATGGCGCTGGACAAAAAACTCTCCGGCGAAGGCAAAAAAGCCATTCTGTGGGACTACACCAACACCTACTTCACCTGGCCGCTGCTGGGCGCGGGTGGTGGTTATCCATTCAAGCACAAGGCGGACGGCTCTTACGATGCCGACGATGTCGGCGTGAACAATGCCGGTTCGGTTGCTGGTGTGAACACACTGATGAAGCTGATCTCGACCGGCGCGATGCCCAAGAGCGCTTCTTACGCTGAAATGGAAGCAGGCGTGAATCAAGGCAAGGTTGCCATGATGATTACCGGTCCGTGGGCTTGGGAAAACCTGAAGAAGAGCAAGATCAACTTCGGCGTGGCGCCAATCCCGACCGTGAATGGCAAGGCATCTGCGCCGTTCGTGGGCGTGCTGGGCGCGATGATCGTGCAATCGAGCCAGAACAAGGATCTGGCTGTTGAGTTCCTGGAAAACTACATGCTCAGCGTCAAGGGCCTGAAGACCATGAACGACGATGTGCCGCTGGGCGTACCGGCCAACAAGGCGTTCTACAACGAACTGAAGGCTGATCCGAACATCGCTGCCACCATGAAGAGCGCACAAGCGGGTTCGCCAATGCCGAACAACCCGGAAATGGGCAAGTTCTGGTCGACCATGGCTACCACGCTGCAGAACATCACCCAAGGCCGTCAAGGCGTGAAGGATGGTCTGGACGCAGCTGCTGCCAAGATCAAGGCCAAGTAATTGACAACACCGTAGGGTTTGCACGCACTGCGTGCGAACGCGTTCAGCCAAGGCGGGACGGTGCGCATAACGCCGCTGTGCGGCACAAGTGCGCACCCTACGTGAGCAAAGTAGTAAACCCCGGCAATAGCGCTGCCACGCTGTAGCCGGGGTGTTTCCCGCCAGATATCAAGTGGTGGGAGTTCTCGATGATTTGGGTTGTTCCGGATCGCGCGCATTGATGCCGTAGAGCCGGCAAGGAAACACGGAAATGCAAAGCAAACTGGCCCGCTGGGCCGGCCCTGCACTGGGGCTGCTGTTGATACTGGCCTCGATATGGCTGATTGTGGCGGTCTACACCGCCGGGCATACCTGGACAGCCATGGGGTTCACCGTGATCCTGGCGGCATCGATCTGGCTGCTCAGCTCGCCGCGTCTGTATCCATGGCGCTATTTGTACCCCGGTGTATTTGCCGCACTCGTTTTTGTGGTGTTCCCGGCCGCCTATACCGTGAGCATCGGCTTTACCAATTACAGTTCTACCAATCTGCTGACGTTTGATCGTGTCACCCGCTATTTTCTGGATCAGACCTATTCCGCTGGCGGCGACGCGCTGGATATGGCCATTTACCCGGCCGGTGCCGACGCCCGCATTTATCTGAGTTCCGCCGATGGCCACAACTGGGTGAGCGACAGCGTCAACCTGGACCACGCCACTGGCAAACCGGTTGAACTCAAAGTCACCCCGGCCACTGCTGCGCCTGCAGGCGAGAAGATCGCCATTCGCGCCGTGATCGCCATGCAGCCCGCGCTCAAAGAGTTGCGCATTGTGGTGCCGGATCACGTCTCGAAATACCAGATTTCAGGGTTCTCCAAAGTCTCGCCTTCCGCGCCGTTGTACAGCCAGAACGCAGATGGCTCGCTGAAGAACTTGCAAACGGGCGATGTGCTCAAGCCCAATATCAAGACCGGTTTTTATGAAACCGCCGCTGGCGAGAAAGTCACGCCAGGCTTTACCGTCAAAGTGGGTCTGGCCAACTTTGTGCAGTTGTTTACCAGCAGCCAGTTCCGTGGCCCGCTGCTTAAAATCTTTGTCTGGACCGTCTGTTTTGCCGCAGGCACTGTGTTGCTGACCTTTGTGGTGGGCTTCTTGCTGGCGGTGGCATTGAGTTGGGAATCGCTCAAGTTTCGCGGTATCTACCGCGTTGCCTTGTTCTTGCCCTACGCCGTGCCGGGGTTTATCTCGATCTTGATCTTCAGAGGCTTGTTCAACGAGAACTTTGGCGAGATCAACTACGTGCTGCACGCCATGTTTGGCATCAAGCCGGAATGGTTCTCCAACCCGTGGTTGGCCCGCGCCATGTTGCTGCTGGTGAATACCTGGCTGGGTTATCCGTACATCATGCTGCTGGTGATGGGGCTGATCAAATCGATCCCGAGCGACTTGTATGAAGCCTCGGCCATTCACGGTGGCGGCGCGTGGACCAATCTCACCCGCATTACCCTGCCGTTGATTGCCAAGCCGATCATGCCGTTGTTGCTGGCCAGCTTTGCCTTTAACTTCAATAACTTTGTGTTGATCTCGCTGCTGACTGCGGGCGGTCCGGACTTTGCCGACAGCATGACGCCAGCCGGTGCAACCGACATTCTGGTGAGCTACACCTATCGCATTGCCTTCCAGGATTCGGGCCAGAACTTCGGCCTGGCGGCAGCGATCTCGACGGTGATCTTCATCCTGGTGGGCGCGCTGTCGCTGCTGAACCTGAAGCTCACTCGCGTTAATGTGCAGGAAAGGAAATAAACCATGGCCATGGTGCTGGATAAAAGTCATACCGGACGCGTTGCTGCGACCCACATTGCCCTCATCGCGTTTATTGCGCTGTGTTTGTTTCCGTTCTTGATGATCGTGTCGATCTCATTGCGCTCCGGCAACTTTGCTGCTGGCGGCATCATTCCGGATCACATCAGTCTGGAGCACTGGAAGCTGGCGCTGGGCTTTTCGTATATCGACCAGTTCGGGCATCAGGTTGACCCGCCGTTCCCGGTGCTGCACTGGCTGTGGAACTCCTGCAAGGTGGCGCTGATGACCGCCGTGGTGGTGCTGGTGTTGTCCACAACTTGCGCCTATGCCTTTGCCCGGCTCAAGTTTGTGGGCCGCAAGTTTGGCCTGAATGCCTTGTTCTTGATGCAGATGTTTCCGTCGGTGCTGTCGCTGATCGCCATCTACGCCATCTTTGACCAGATCGGCAATTACGTGCCGTGGCTGGGCATTGATAGCCACGGCAGTCTGGTGCTGGCTTACGCCGGTGGCGTGGCGCTGCATATCTGGACCATCAAGGGCTACTTTGAAACGATTCCAGTCGAAATCGAAGAAGCCGCGCTGGTGGACGGTGCCAGCCATTTTCAAACGTTTCGCTACGTATTGTTGCCTATGGCGGTACCCATTTTGATTGTGGTATTTCTGTTGGCATTCATTGGCGCCATTATTGAGTATCCGGTGGCGTCGGTTTTGTTGCACCAGGAACAAAATCTCACGCTGGCTGTGGGATCAAAACTTTACTTATACACACAGAACTATCTGTGGGGCGACTTTGCCGCCGCTGCAATTTTGTCTGGCCTGCCCATTACGCTGCTGTTTTTGTTATCGCAGAAGTGGATGGTGAACGGGCTGACATCGGGCGGGGTGAAGGGCTAAAAGCCGGTGGCAACGTTGTCCTAGCGACGAAACCACAGGCTTCAAGAGGACGGAATAGAAACATTGCAGTAGCAATCCTGGTTATCTTTTGCACGCGACTTGGACCGGTCCCTCCCGCAGGGGGGCCGGTTTTTTTACGTCTGCAGTTCAGGCTGCCGTTTGGCGGGCCGTTGCTGTCGCGGCGGATAGAACTCGCATGCCAAGGCGACTAAAGCTATAGCAGCGCAGACTGGATATCCCTCCGTAATGTGGCTGCACCTTCGGGTTTCCTGGAGAAATCACATGAAGCAAGTCGCACTCACTCTGGCTCTTTTATCCACCTTGGCTATCCCGACAAGCAGTTGGGCCGATGGCATGGGCGCTGGCGGCACCGCTGGTGGTTCACAAGGCGCCGTGCGCCGTCCGCCGCCATGGGAAAAGAACAGCACGCCCATGCCGGTACCCACCATGCAAAAGCATCAACAAGCGGGTCAGATGTAAAGGGTCAGCCATACAGGCGAGACAGATACCCCAGATCAAGCGGCATAAAAAGACTGACGGCGACGCCAGTCTTTTTTTGTGTTTGCGATGCCGCCGATAGCGTATTCATATATTCGTCGCCGTGGCGCAGGTATGCTGGCAAAAACCACTGGAGACGTGACAATGAAAACCTGGCTTGCCGTTACAAGTGGCACGCTGTTGCTAGCGATTGCCATGGGTGCGCGGGCGGAAGAAATCGGCTCGGTGGATACTGCCTTTCAACTGGTCGGGCCGGACCACAAGATCGTGGTCGAAGCCTTTGATGACCCGTCCGTTTCGGGCATTTCTTGCTACGTGTCGCGTGCCAAAACCGGTGGCCTGAGCGGTGCCGTGGGCATGGCCAAAGACCCGTCGCGCTTCTCGGTGGCTTGCCGCCAGGTGGGCGAGATCAAGTTTCTCAAGCCGATCCCGAAGCAGGAAGAAGTCTTCAAGCAAGGGGCATCGTTTATCTTCAAACATGTCCGGGTGGTGCGGCTGGTGGATGCCAAACGCAATACGCTGGCTTATCTGACGTATTCGGACAAAGTGGTGGATGGTAGCCCGGATAACGCCATTGCGGTGGTGGCGGTGAGCGGGCAAACCATTCCGCTCAAACCGTAATCCTGGCCGTAGAATCGCGTCCTCAAAGCTTGAAGACGGAGGCATTTATGGAATCGCGTATCACTGAACTGGAAATCAAGGTCGCCCTGCAAGACGATCTGCTCGAAACGCTCAATAAAATTGTGGCCGAGCAATCGCAACAAATCAGCCGCTTGCAGCAAGATTTGCGGGAGCTGGCAGGCAACGTGCGCACGCTGGAAAACTATCGCCCGACTTCACTGGCCGACGAAATTCCGCCGCATTACTGAGGTCGGGTTCGGCTTGGTCGGCAGGAGAGGTCCCGTAAATAAGCCGGATTGGCGAACTGCATACGCCAGGCTGCGTCAAACTGCGCTTGCCTGCTATTCTTGAAGTCCTGGACCACTGGTAGCCGCAAGGCGACTGCCCGCGCATATTCCTCTCACCGGAGAACCTCATGGCCAAACTGGTACTTGTTCGCCACGGCGAATCGCAATGGAATCTGGAAAACCGCTTTACCGGCTGGATTGATGTCGATCTCACCGAAAAAGGCGCGGCCGAGGCACGGGATGCCGGGCGACGTTTGAAAGCGGCGGGTTACACGTTCGACATTGCGTATACCTCGGTGCTGAAACGGGCGATCCGCACGCTGTGGCATATCCAGGACGAAATGGATCTCATGTGGATTCCGGTGCAGATCGACTGGCGACTGAATGAACGTCATTACGGCGCGCTATCTGGCCTGAACAAAGCCGAAACAGCGGCGCAGCACGGCGATGAACAAGTACGTATCTGGCGTCGCAGTTATGACGTGCGCCCGCCGGCGCTGGAGCCTGGCGACAAGCGCGATGTGTTTGGCGATCCGCGTTACGCCGGAGCGCCACGCGACGAAGTACCGCTGACCGAATGCCTGAAAGACACCGTGTTCCGGGTGCTGCCGTATTGGGAATCGCACATTTCGCAATCGCTGCGCGAAGGCAAGAATGTGCTGATTGCCGCGCACGGCAACTCGTTGCGCGCATTGGTGAAATACCTGGAAAACGTATCTGATGCGGACATCATGGGGGTGGAAATTCCCAACGGTGCACCGCTGATTTACGACTTTGATGCGGACCTGAAACCCACCCGCATCGGCTATCTGGACTGAGCCAGTACCCATAGCACCCAAGGGATTTGCCGTTTCATCTCGGGAGCCATTCCTGCTGCAACAATTTGCGGCGGCATGGCTCCCGGTTTTTGTCTGTTGATCCGTTATCAACCACTGACCCACGTCTGATCTGGATTTGCTTCGTTGCCGCCATGCGCTTTTCGCTTCTGACCGCCGTTTTCTGTTGTGCCATTTTCCTGGCCCGTTTTGCCCAGGCTTCCGAAATGCCAGTGGCGGGCAAACCGTTTGAGGTCGAAATCCTTGCCTTGAATGATCTGCATGGCAATCTGCTGCCCACGCCGTTTTACGCGCCGCAGCCCGATGGCAGTCGCAAGATGATTCCTGCGGGTGGCATAGACGCGCTGGGAGCCATGGTGCGCCAGGAACGCGCCCGCAATCCGCATTTAATATTTGTCGGCGGCGGCGATTTGATCGGGGCCAGTCCGCTCACCTCCGGGCTGTTGCGTGACGAGCCGACCATTGACGCACTCAACCAGCTCGGGCTGGAGTTCAGTGCGCTCGGCAACCACGAACTGGACCGGGGCCGCGATGAACTGCTGCGCATGCAGAACGGCGGTTGCCAGTCCAACGAAGCGCAGCGGGCCTGCAAGTATCAGCCTGGTTACAGCGGCGCAAAATTTCGCTGGATCGCCGCCAACGTCATCGACACCGTTACGCGCCAGCCGTTGTTGCCGCCGTACGTGATCCGCGAGGCTCACGGTGTACCCATCGCCTTTATTGGCGCGGTGCTCAAATCCACTCCGCTGATTGTCGAACCCGATGGCGTTGCCGGTTTACGTTTTGAAGATGAAGCCGAAGCCATCAACCGCACCGTGGCGCAACTGCGCAAACAGGGCATCAAGGTTTTTGTGGCGCTGATTCACCAAGGCGGCGACACCCGCCAGCGCTTTGACGTGAGCGATTGCGATACCTTGACCGGCGAGATTGTCGGCATTGCCAAACGGCTGGACCCGGACGTGCATACGGTGATCTCCGGCCACACCCATCGCGGCTACCAATGCCGGGTAGACCACAAGCTGGTGACGCAAGCGGAAGACTACGGCCACTTGCTGACCCGCATCACGCTGACCATTGACCCGGTCACCGGCAAGGAAATCCGCCAGCGCTCGGTGAACCTGGTGCTCGACCCTGTCCGTTTGCCCGCCGACCCGGCCATGCAGGCGATTGTGGCTCGCGCCGAAGCGCTCACTGATCCCGCCGCGCGCCAGACCGTCGCAAAACTGGCCGTCGAGCAGGTCGTGCGCGCCGGTAAAATGCATCCGGATACGGGCGAAGCGCCACTGGGTGACTTGGTGGCAGACGCTTATCTGTCGGCCACCAAAATCTACGGCACGCAGATCGCATTTTTGAATCGCGGCACCATGCGCGACGATTTGCCGCATGCTTTGCCCAATCCGCAACAGACCGTCAATTTTGGCGATGCCTTTGCCACGCTGCCGTTCAATAACAATCTGGTGGTGATGACGTTGACCGGTGCGCAGATCAAGTCGGCGCTGGAACAGCAATGGGTGCTGACGGCCTCCACCGCGCATGTCATGCAGGTATCAAGTGGATTCAGCTATGCCTGGGATGCGGGTCTGCCCATCAACGAACGTATCGACGCCACTTCAATGATGCTTCACGGGCATCCCGTTGAGCCGGAGCAAAACTACCGTGTGGTGATGAACGATTTTCTGGCGGAAGGGGGAGACGGCGTGACCGTGTTTCGCGATGGGTTAGACCGCGTGGTCACGCCGGTGCTGGATCTGCAAGCGCTGACCGGTTATCTGCAGCACAAGGCCGCAATGGGCCAGCCAGCAGGCCGCAAAGTTGCCGCAGACCGGATTATCCGGCGCAATTAACAACCGCCTCGGGCCTGTGACTGGCGCGGGCGATGACCAACGTGGCCGGGTCTTAGTCCAGCGTGGCTTCGCGCGGCGAAGCGAATGCCACGGAAACCCCGCCAGTGCCGATATTCACCCCCGCAGTCAGGCTCATCTCGCACACCAGCACTCGCACTTCATGCTGGCGGGCGACTTTTTCCAGTCTGCTAAAGCCTGGCAGCGCCGCAACCCGTGCCGGATCGCCACCGTAACTCACGCTGATTGTCGGAGCGTCCAGCCCGCTTTCGATATGCGTGACGGCCAGATCAAACAGTTTCTGCACACCAGCTTCAAACCCGCGCACGCGGCCAACCGGTTGCGTATCGCCCTGGAAGCCACGCACTACCGGTTTGATATCCAGCGCCGAACCCATCATGTAAGACATCAGACCCACACTCTTGTCGCCTTTGCGCCGCGCCTGGGTGCGTAACTGGCCGAGATTTTCCGGAATCAAAAACGCTTGCGTGGTTTTTTGCAGGCGCTCGATATGACGGATGATCTCCAGCGTGGAACTCTCCGCCGCAGCCATCCGCGCCACCTCGGCCACAATCAGCCCTTGCCCGGTAAACAGGTTATTGCTGTCAAACACGCGCAATGAAAACGGCCCGGTAACGCCAGCGCTTTCCCGGATGGGTTTGTAGCTATTGAGAATGCTCAATGACGCTTGCGTGGCGTATTCGTGAATCCGGCTGCGGCTGGACATCACCGTCAGACAAAACACGTAATCGAATTCGACCACCAGTTTGTCCAGGAACAGCTTGCGGATTTCATCGGTGGAAAACGGTGACGATTCAAATCCGGTAGCGCCACCAGTAAGGCGGTCGCGATAAAACGCCTGGGTCGCTTGTGGATCTCGACTATCCAGAAATGTTTGTCCATCCGAGCCGTGGATGGTGATGGGCAGAATCACGATGCCATGTTCGTCCAGGAACGAACGTGGCAAGTCGCAGCAGGAATCGGTAACGATGCCGATGCGCATGCAGAACTCCTCCAGAGTGGTACCGCTATGTGAGTTGTTTTGTTTTTATGTTTTGTGACGCCATCATGACGTCCTGATATAGCGCAATGATGCCAGTTACATTACAGATAGCAAGATGATGAGAGGTTGGGCAACCGGGATGATCGGTAATAGGGGTGTTTGATTGGGGAGATGTGTTGCGGATTTGGTGATTTGCGGGTGTGGGAGGGACGTTGGCGGGAATGTAGGCCGGGTATAACTCGCCGTTGCGGTGGTTTTGTTAGTGCCTTTGGCACGGGGTTTTAAAGGCATTTGATACCCGGGGGTGCCCGGGAGCACGTTTCTTTTCTTTGCGTCGCCAAAGAAAAGAAACCAAAAGAAAGGCGACCCGGGTGCAAGCACCTGACGGGGGCCAAGGTCAAAAGCCGAAACGAACAGACTGTTTACCAGTGTTCTCTGCGCGCATCCTGCGTTCCCTCGGTCGGTCGGAGCCTGGGTCTCCGACTCTCGGTCGGCGTGGTTTACAGAGCGGTATGCTTGTGGCGGAAGCAAAGGCAAAGGCCCGGTGGCACACCCATCACGTCGTCACTCCTGACCTCGGCGGTCCCCTGGGCAGAATTCGGTGCCGGAGTGGATAGCCGCTGCCAACAACAAACAAAAAACCCGGCCAAAGCCGGGTTTCTCACAAGATATTGTCCGGCGACCAATTCGCCGCAGGCCACCAAAAATCTACTTCAACCGCCGCAAAACCTCATCGGCAATTTCATCCGGCGCTGGGGCAATATCCACCACAATCGCGTTGTCCGGAATCTCCAGAATATCAATCTGGCTTTGCAGCAGGTGCGGGTCAAAGAAGTGGCCTTTGCGTTGCGCGAGGCGCTGCTGCAGCAGTGCAACCGAACCATTAAGCAGCACAAAGTGAATATCGCTCTCACCGGGGTGAGCCAGCTTCTCGCGGTAGATTTCCTTCAGCGCGGAGCAAGTAAATACGTGCGTGATGCCGCGGGCGCGGTAGTCCTCGATGGCGGCGCGGATCGACGCCAGCCAGGGCCAGCGGTCATCGTCGGTTAGCGGGATGCCGTTGTGCATCTTTGCAATATTGGATTCGCTGTGAAACACATCGGCATCCGAGAAACCGCAGCCCAGTTTTTGCGCCAGCAGTTGGCCAACGGTGGTTTTGCCGCTGCCAGATACACCCATCAAGATCAGAATCATGCTTACCGCTCCAGATAAAAACGCGGCCCACCTGCGTGGCGGGCCGTTTGCTGCATTGGGTTAAACCACTGTGGCCAGCGCCAGGGTTAGCAACAATGCCACTACCGAGATAATCGTTTCACACACTGACCAGGTTTTAAGCGTCTGCGGTACGGTCATGTTGAAGTATTCCTTCACCAGCCAGAACCCACCGTCATTCACATGCGAGAAGATCAGCGAACCCGCGCCGGTAGCCAGCACCATCAGTTCAGCATGTGCGCCGGCTGCCATGGCGATTGGGGCCACGATGCCGCAAGCCGTGGTCATCGCCACGGTAGCCGAGCCAGTAGCCAGGCGAATCAGCACTGCCACCATCCAGCCCAGCAGCAGCGGCGAGATATGCGCGCTGGTGGCCATATCCACCACTACCTTGGATACGCCGCTATCCATCAGGATGCGGCCAAAGCCGCCGCCCGCGCCGACCACCAGAGTAATGGTGGCGGTTGGAGCCAGACATTCGTTGCTGAACTTGAGGATGGTCTCGCGGCTCAGGCCGCGGGCAAAGCCCAGAGTCCAGAAGCTGACGAGCGTGGCAATCAGCAGCGCCATCACCGAATTGCCGATCAAGCGCAGGAAGTCATTCCCCAGCGAGCCCTTGGCAAAGAAGACGTCAGCCCAACTGCCGATCAGCATCAGCACAACCGGCAACAAAATGGTGGCCAGCGTAATGCCAAAGCTTGGCAGTTCACGCTCTTGCTGTTGCGCGAACTGCTTCATCATCGGGTTTTCGCCATCCAGCTTCACGTACTTGCTGATCTGTTTGGCAAATACCGGGCCAGCCAGAATGGCGGTCGGGATACCGACAATCAAGGCGTAGAAAATGGTCTTGCCGATATCGGCATGATAAGCCGTCACCGCCAGCAACGCCGCAGGGTGAGGCGGGATCAAACCGTGCACCACCGACAAGCCAGCCACCATCGAGATGCCGACCAGCACCATCGAAGAGCCGGTACGTTTGGCAACGTTAAAGGCAATCGGGATCAGCAACACAAAGCCGACTTCAAAGAACACCGGCAGACCCACGACGAGACCGATGGTCACCATGGCCCAGTGCACGTTTTTCTCACCGAACCAGCGAATCAGCGTCAGCGCGATCTGCTCCGCGCCGCCTGATTCGGCCATCATCTTGCCGAGCATGGTGCCCAGCGCAATCACCAGCGCAATATGCCCCAGCGTATTGCCAACCCCCGTTTCAAACGATTTGACGATGGTGGTCATGGGCATGCCGACCGAAACGGCCAGCACAAACGACACCACCAACAAGGTAATAAACGGATTCATCTTGAAGCGCGCGATCAGAACGATCAGCGCCACAATCGCCACCAGGGCGTAAATCAGCAGCATGCTTCCCTGCACCATTTGAATCGACTCCTGCTAATTGGCTGGTAAAGGAACTGGCTCCTTCAGCCTTTGTAGTTGGTTTGCGTCACCTTTCATGCAAAACCTGCACAATTATTTTGCGTCAGGATTGTGGCGACGATCCGTACTTGCCATCCAGCTCTGGGCGGCCGGTTTTTATAACACCATGATTTGCAGCAAATGTTAACGTTAACATTGGCAAAGTTTGTCGTGTATCAGGGATGCACCGTAGTTGCACAACAGCCCGGCCAAATTGCGCCGGGCTGTTTATCGTAGTGCGAATGACGACCATTTCCAGGCGGATTCTGATCAGAAGAAGGTCTGGACTACATCGACAACCCTAAAATCGGCGTCCAGCACCGGGATATGCCGCCATTTGTCGAAGGTCAGGCAGGGGTGGGAGATATCAAAGGCGATCAAATCGCCCACTTGCAGATCATCGCCGGGCTGGATTTGCATATAGGCGTGCTGATCCATCATGCCGGTCAGCTGCCAGTGCACCGGAACAGCAACCGGTGCCGCACTGCCGGGGCGATAGCGTTGCGCCGGCGTAGGCAGGCCGGCATCAAAGGCGGCGTCGCGTTTGCCCAGTGCGATGATGGCTTTCTCTGGTTCCGGAATGGATTGCACGCAGGCCCACAGTTGTAGTGCCGGTTTCAGGCTGGAACGCAGCTTGCGCGCAATCGGGTTACGGGTCTGGATTTGCGCTTGCGCTGCCTTGTAAATGCCCACGTCATGGGTCAGATAACAGCCGGGCCGCAACACCACGTCCAGCGGCATGCCAATATCGGCTTTGGAGAACTCTTGCGCCACCACGTCGTACCAGGCCGAACCGGCACCGGACAACACGGCGGGGTAACGCTTGATCCAGCCGCTTTGGGCCAGCTCACGGGCAACGCCCACGGCGCGCTGCAAAAAGGCGCGGATATCGGCCTCTTCTTTCAGCACGCCTTCGTAGACTTCAACCCCGGCCAGCTTGAGCGCATCCGGCCAGCGGGCAAGGGCGGCGATAATTTCGGCTTGCTGCGCGGCATCGCGCGCGCCGGTACGACCACCGGCCACACCCAGTTCCAGCAGCACTTGTAGCGACTGGCCGCGCTCACTGAAAAACTGCCCCAACAGATTGACCCCGGCGGCGGAGTCGACCAGACAGAAATATTCAAAGGACGGGTCGCGCAGCAGATCGGCCACGATCTCCATATTGCGGCGGCCGACCAGCTGATTAGCCATCAGCACCCGGCGAATACCGTGTTGATAGGCCACTTGCGTCTGATGCGCCGTGGCCAGAGTAATGCCCCAGGCACCCGCAGCGATTTGCCGGGCGAATAGTTTGGGTGCCATGGTGGTCTTGCCATGCGGCGCCAGTTTGGCGCCGTACTCGCTGACAAATTGCTGCATCCATTGCAGATTGTGCTGGATCAAATCTTCATACAGCACGGCGGCAGGCAGGCTGATTTCTTCGTCCAGCAAGCGCCAGCCCAAGCCGGTGGCGGCAGCCGGAGCAACGGGTGCATCCAGTGCGCCCAGCCCCTTGTTGAGCGGATCAATCATGCCGCTTTGGTAGTTTGTATCAGTCATGGAATCCACCATTTATCAGGAGATAGAACAATCAGCAACGCAAGATCGTGTTACCTTCAAATCTGATCTGTTATAAAGTAACAGTCAAGCCCAAAACCTTCCTGACTGGATCAGCGGCGTACATGGAACCCACCTTCGACATCGTTACCCGCATTGCTGAACGCAGTGGCGAGCTGAGCGTATCCGAGCAAAAAGTGGCGCGGCTGATCCTGTCTGATCTGGCCGCCGCCAGTGCCGCCAGTATTGATACGCTGGCCGAACAAGCCGGGGTGAGTAAAGCCAGTGTGACGCGCTTTGCCAAGGTGCTCGGTTGCGCTGACGTGCGCGAACTCAAACGTCGCCTGGCGCAGGCCAGCGCTATCGGCACCCGTTTTTTGCAGCCACGTTCTGACGCGCCTGCCAACAGTGCCGATGTGGTGTATCAGGACATCGTGGCGCTGCTGCAGGCCAATCGCGAGTTGATCAATCTGGATGTAGTACGCAAGGCGGCTAGCGCGGTTGGCAGCGCCCGCATGGTCTATGCATTTGGTATGGGTGGTGGTTCCACTGTAGTCGCTGATGAGGCGCGTTTCCGGCTGGTGCGCCTGGGCGTGCCCGTGGCCACCTATCAAGACGCCGTACTGCAGCGCGTGGTTGCCGCCACCATGGATACGCACAGCGTGGTGCTGGCATTTTCAGTTACTGGTCAGGTGCCGGAGTTACTCGCCAGCGTAGCCATCGCCCGCGAATACGGTGCGCAAGTGGTGGCGATTACCGCGTTGGGATCGCCACTGGCCAAGTTGGCCGACCACCTGTTGCCGATCCAGACCATGGAAACCGACTTTGTGTTCAAGCCATCCAGTTCGCGTTACGCGATGTTGATGGCGCTGGATATTCTGGCCACCGAAGTGGCGTTGCTGGAGCGTGACCAGAGTCAGGAGCTATTGCGGCGGATCAAATACGTGCTCGATACAAGCCGTGGCGGCGATGACCGCCAGCCGCTGGGCGATTGATGAATTGGTCGCGAAGGTTGGGCAAGAACAAATAGGGAGTATCGGTATGAACCAATGCGAAACGCTCATCATCAATGCCCGTATCGTGGACGGCAGCGGCGCCCCCGCATACCCGGCTGATGTGGCTATAAACGAGGGCCGCATCGCCGCCATCGGCCAGCTGCGAGACTGGCAAACAGCCCAAACCATTGATGCCAACGGCAAGGTGCTCAGCCCCGGGTTTATTGACGTGCATACCCACGACGACACCAACGTGATTCGTCAGCCGCAAATGTGGCCCAAGCTCTCGCAAGGCGTGACCACGGTGATTGTCGGCAACTGCGGCATCAGCGCGTCGCCAGTGACGCTCAAGGGCGATCCGCCGGACCCGATGAACCTGCTGGGTACCGCCGAGGCGTTTCAATATCCGACCTTCAGCGCGTATGTGGATGCAGTGAATCAGGCGCAGCCTTCGGTTAACGTCGCTGCGTTGATTGGCCACACCGCCTTGCGCCAGAACCATATGAGCACGCTGGATCGCACTGCTACGCCAGAAGAAACCGCCGCCATGCGTACGCAGTTGAGCGAGGCGCTGGAGCACGGCGCGTTGGGGTTATCCACCGGGCTGGCCTATGCCAATGCCTATGCCGCAAGTCCGCAGGAAATCATGACGCTGGCAGAACCGTTGGCTGATGCTGGTGGCATCTACACCACGCATCTGCGCAGCGAGTTCGCCGAGATTCTCGACGCCATGGACGAAGCCTTCCAGACCGGTAAACACGCTCGCGTGCCAGTAGTGATCTCGCATCTGAAATGCGCTGGTGTCGAAAACTGGGGTCGCACCGTAGATGTGCTCAAGGCGCTGGATGAAGCGCGTAAGGATCAAGTGGTCGGCTGCGATTGCTATCCGTATACCGCCAGCTCATCCACGCTGGATTTGAAACAAGTCACCGATGAGATCGACATTCTGGTCACCTGGTCGCACACCCACCCGGAAATGGGCGGCAACTTGCTGGCCGAAATAGCCGCGGAATGGCGGGTGGAGCAGATCGAAGCGGCCAAGCGGCTGCAACCGGCGGGCGCCGTATATCACTGTATGAGCGAGGCTGATGTGCGCAATGTACTGCGCCACCCGGCCACCGCAGTGGGTTCGGATGGCCTGCCCAACGACCCGTTGCCACATCCACGCTTGTGGGGCGCATTCCCGCGCGTGTTGGGTTACTACTGCCGCGAACAACAGATTTTTGAATTGCCAGAAGCCGTCCACAAAATGACCGGCTTGTCGGCAGAGCGTTTTGGATTGGCCGAACGTGGTTTTGTCCGCGCAGGCTATTGGGCGGATCTGGTGCTGTTCGACCCGGAAACCGTACGCGATGCCGCGACATTTACCGACCCGCTGCAACCGGCGGAAGGGATTGCCGCAGTGTGGGTGAACGGCGTGTTGTCGGCACAAAACAAGCAGCCGACCGGCCAGCGTGCCGGGACGTTTCTGGCGCGGGGAAGAGTAGGCGGCGCGGGTTGATTCCGGGATATCTCCGGCCAGATTGAAGTGGATTGAGCGTATTGGCGG
The DNA here is from genome assembly GCF_031291215.1 of Silvimonas sp. Classification (NCBI taxonomy): domain Bacteria; kingdom Pseudomonadati; phylum Pseudomonadota; class Betaproteobacteria; order Neisseriales; family Chitinibacteraceae; genus Silvimonas; species Silvimonas sp. The sequence continues at coordinate 130,450 of NZ_JARLJK010000142.1, read as the reverse complement.
CCTGATGCTGCCCATACCTGATTGATGTGTGTAACTGAAAAAGGAAAGAAACCATGAGCGATATCACCCGGTATGGCGTAGGTGGCGGCACCGGTACTGGTGGTCAGCACCTGCCGTTTGCCCGTGCGGCAGGCGCGGATGGCTGGTTGTTTGTCTCTGGCCAGACCCCGATGGAAAACGGTGAAGTGATTGAAGGCGGCATCGTCGCGCAGTCACACAAGACCATCCAGAACGTACTGGCGATTTTGCAAGAAGCCGGTTACGGCCCGGAACACGTGGTGCGCTGTGGCGTGTGGCTGGACGATCCGCGTGACTTCCAGTCATTCAACAAAGTGTTCAAGGAATACTTTGGCGAGAACCCGCCTGCGCGCGCCTGCGTGGTGTCGAGCATGGTCATCGACTGCAAGGTTGAAGTCGATTGCGTGGCGTACAAGAAGCCATAACTTGATCGTCCAGGCATTCGCTCAGGATAACCACCCATGCCCGCAGTGACGTTTGCTTCAGAAAAACTGGCACAGCCGCTGACAGTCCAGGGTGAGCCGGGTCAGCGGCTGATTGACGTGGTGCGCGACCAGGTGGCGGCGGGCAAGCTGCCCATGGCCTGGCGCTGCGGGCAAGGCACCTGCGGCGCGTGCGTGGTGCGCTTGCTGCACGAAGGCCAGCCGCACCCGGTGCAATTGGGCGGGATTGAACGCAATGTGTTGATCCGCGCCGGGCTGATGGCCCCCTCTGCGCCGCGCACTTTACCCGACAGTCCAGAGCTGCCAAGGCTGGCGTGTCATATCGTGCTGGAGCGCGAAATTTTCGTATATTTCTAAATGGAATTACGATTTAGTTTATTAGTCTTTCACGCCTAAATAACTAACTGGCAGACTTCGGCTTGTTCTAATAAAAAACAAGCCTAAGGGATCGCCGCCATGCAGTTGAAGCCATTGTTGACCTCGCTCGTATTCGCTTTTGCCGCCACCTCGTCGCTGGCCGCCAGCTATGAATTGCTCAACGTGTCGTACGACCCGACCCGTGAACTCTACCAGGACTACAACAAGTCCTTCGCCAAATACTACAAAGCCAAAACCGGTGATGACGTCACCATTCGCCAGTCGCATGGTGGCTCCGGCGCGCAATCGCGTTCGGTACTCGATGGCCTGCAGGCCGATGTGGTAACGCTGGCGCTGGCCTATGACATCGACGTGCTGGCCGACAAAGGCAAGCTGCTGGCGCCCGACTGGCAAGCCAAACTGCCTGATCACGCTACGCCGTATACCTCCACCATCGTGTTCCTGGTGCGTAAAGATAATCCCAAGCACATCAAGGACTGGACCGATCTGGTTCGTAGCGACGTGAAAGTAATTACCGCCAATCCGAAAACCAGCGGCGGCGCACGTTGGGCTTATCTGGCGGCCTATGGCTGGGCCAAGAAGACCTACGGTACCGATGAAAAAGCCAAGGATTACATCCAGAAGGTTTACAAGAACGTGCCCGTACTGGATGCCGGCGCGCGCGGTTCGACCATCTCTTTCACCCAGCGCGGTTTGGGTGACGTCTTGCTGGCCTGGGAAAACGAAGCCGTCTTGTCGCAAAAAGAATTCGGTGCTGACAAGTTTGACATCGTGACGCCGTCGATCTCGATCAAGGCCGAGCCGCCGGTTGCCGTGGTGGACAAAGTGGTCGACAAGAAGGGCACCCGCAAAGTGGCCGAGGAATACCTGAAGTACCTGTACAGCAAGGAAGGCCAGGAGATTGCCGCCCGCAATTTCTATCGCCCGATCGACAAGGATGTGTACGCCAAGTACGCCAACCAGTTCCCGAAAGTGGCGCTGTTTGATATCGACGACGTGTTCGGCGGCTGGACCAAAGCCCAGCAAACCCACTTCTCTGATGGCGGTGTGTTCGACCAGATCTACAACGCACACTAAGCCGCAAAACAGACTATAAGCAGGTAGCGGATGCCGTGATCGCAAGATCGGGGCATCCGCGAGGGCGGTGCTGATGGTGCATGCCAGCACTGAAAATCAATGAAATTGAAGGAGTACCGCAATGACTCTGCGTCTGGGCGATGTCGCCCCCGATTTCTCGCAAGACTCGTCCGAAGGCCCGATTCATTTTCATGAGTGGGCTGGCGACAAGTGGATTGTGCTGTTTTCGCACCCGGCAGACTTCACGCCCGTGTGCACCACCGAACTGGGTTACACCGCCAAGCTGGCGGACGAATTCAAAAAGCGTAACGTCAAACCGTTGGCCGTGAGCGTTGATCCGCTCGAATCGCATCACAAGTGGATCGATGACATCAACGAAACTCAAAACACCCGGGTCAACTTTCCGATCATTGCCGATGCCGACAAAAAAGTGGCCTCGCTGTATGACATGATCCACCCGAACTCGCTGGCCAATGCCACGGTGCGCACGGTGTTCATTATTGATCCAAGCAAAAAGATCCGGCTGACGCTGACCTACCCGGCCTCGACCGGTCGTAACTTCAATGAAATTTTGCGGGTGATCGATTCACTGCAACTCACCGACAACTACAAAGTAGCCACGCCAGCCAATTGGCAAGACGGTGATGAAGTCGTGATCGTGCCTTCGCTGCAAGACGAAGCCGAAATCAAACAGCGCTTTCCCAAAGGGTACCGTGCCGTACGTCCTTATCTGCGCCTGACCCCGCAACCCAACAAGTAAGACCGCCCGCACTGCACGCCAACGGTCTGCCAGCCAGGTCCTGTGGGCCTGGCTTTTTTTCGCCGCCGATTTGTGGCCGCTATTTGCCGTTGTTGTAGAACCAATGAGATATCCATGACCGGCTTTACCTCCTTGCCTGGCGCATTAGCCATGCCTTTGCCCGATTTCGTTCGCCAGGACTGGCCTGAGGCCGAGTTCAATGTCGACGGTGCTCGCGGCATTGGCGTGCGGGCGCTGGGCTTGGCCTTGAACAGCGTATTCCAGCCGATTTTTGATGCGAAAGGGAACGTGCAGGGGCACGAGGCGCTATTGCGCGCATCGGCCCGCAGCAAGCCGATGTCGCCACAAGCCGCATTTCAGGCGGCGGCGGCACATGGCCGCCTGATCTCGTTTGACCGGCTGGCGCGCACGCTGCATTTGTACAACTACGCCACTTTCCAGACCGGCCTGACGGGCTTGTATCTGAACGTGCATCCGCAATTGCTGACCGGAGTCGAGCGCCACGGCGTGGTGTTTGAGCGCGTGCTGCAGACCTTGAACTGGCAACCGGAGCAGATCGTGCTGGAAATCGTCGAGGATGAAATCGCGCCGGGCGAATTGAGCCGGGTACGCGAGGCCGTGAACAACTATCGCAGCGTGGGCTACCGCATTGCCATTGATGACTTTGGCAGTCGTCACGCCAATCTGGACCGCTTGTGGCAGCTGGAGCCCGATGTGGTCAAGCTGGATAAAGCCTTGATCGCCCAGGCTGCGACATCGCCGCGTCTGCAGCGGGCACTGCCCAGGTTGGTGGAGTTGCTGCACGAGCTGGAAGCCACTGTGGTGGTGGAAGGAATTGAAACAAAAGCTCAGCACGCCATTGCCATCGATGCCGGGGCTGATCTGTTGCAAGGATTCTATCTGGGCGAACCACGCCCGCTGGGAAGGGGATAAGCATGGTGGTTGATCCAATTGAGCGCTGGCTGGAAAGCGGCAACAGCATAGTGATTGCGCCGGGCTGGCGCGGATCGGGTGACGAACACTGGCAAACGCGCTGGTGCGAACAATATCCGGAATTGATCCGGGTGGAACAACACGATTGGGAAAACCCGCGTGCCGCCGAATGGGTGGCCGGGCTGGAGCGCACGCTGCACAAAGCGCAGGGTAAAACGGTGCTGGTGGCGCATAGCCTCGGTTGCGTGACGGTAGGCCACTGGTCCGCCTTGTCGCGCCAGGTGGAGCAGATTGTCGGCGCCTTGCTGGTGGCTCCGGCTGATGTCACTCGCGACGAAGCGCCTGACAGCTTTCAGGGCTTTTTGCCACTGCCGGCCAGAGCGTTGCCTTTTCCCAGTCTGATGGTCGCCAGCGATAATGATCCGACTTGCTCGCTGGATCGCGCTACCGCATTGGCCAGCAGCTGGGGCAGCGATCTGGTGCCGTTGTCTGGCGTCGGGCATATCAACGTCGATTCCGGCCATGGCGAATGGCCGGTGGGTATCAAGCTGCTGCGCCAGCTTTTGCGTAAACTCAGCAAGTAAATCGCGCGGGCTAACGGTAATATACGACCGGTCGGGTCAACGTTTACCGGCGCTGCACCGTTACCCATGCTTGGGGAACACAAACGACGCTGGTTCCAGACATCGGGCAACGCATTGCGGGCCGACCTGGAAAAGCCGACAGTCACCGCAGCAATCAATTTCTTCAGCCAGCAAAACCAATGCATGCCGCACCTTGCCGGCATGACGCGCATTGAGTGCATAAGCAATTCAAGCGCTACGGTTCGCTGGGCGAGGGCGCTACGGCGCTCCCGGATAACAAGGAGCCACAATGGAATACCGCAAACTCGGCCTCACCGATCTCGAAGTCAGCCTGATTGGTCTGGGCACCATGACCTGGGGCGAACAGAACACCGAAGCCCAAGCCCACGAGCAGATTGATTACGCCCTGACCCAAGGCGTTAATTTTCTGGATGTGGCCGAAATGTATCCGGTGCCACCCAAGCCAGAAACCCAGGGTCGTACCGAGCAATACATTGGTACCTGGCTGGCTAAAACCGGTCGCCGCAGCGAGGTGGTGATTGCCACCAAAGCGGCAGGCCCGGTGCGCCAGCCGCATCAACCCAACCACATCCGTAACGGCCAGACCAACCATAACCGCGCCAGCTTGTTTGAAGCGGTAGATGGCAGCCTCAAGCGTCTGCAGACCGATTACATCGATCTGTACCAACTGCACTGGCCAGATCGCAGCACCAACACTTTCGGCCGCCTGGCGTACCCGTGGGTGGACGGTGAAGAAACCGTAGCGATTGAAGAATCCGTGCTGGCGCTGGCTGAACTGGTCAAATCCGGCAAGATTCGTCACGTTGGTGTATCGAACGAAACCCCGTGGGGCGTGGCGCAGTTTCTGGCCGCCGCCGAAAAACACGGCGTGGCGAAGATTGTGTCGATCCAGAATCCGTACAGCCTGGTGAACCGCACCTTTGAAATTGGTCTGTCCGAGTTCAGCCACCGTGAGCATGTCGGTCTGCTGGCTTATTCGCCGATGGCCTTTGGCGCACTGTCCGGCAAGTATCTGAACGGTGCGCGTCCAGCCGATGGCCGCATCACGCTGTACGAACGTTTCACCCGCTACACCAAGCCAGAAGTGGAAGTTGCCATCAATGGTTATGTGCAGATCGCCCGTAAACACGGCATCAGCCCGGCGCAACTGGCACTGGCATTCGTAAACAGCCGTCCGTTTGTGACCAGCAACCTGATTGGCGCCACCACCATCGCGCAGCTCAAAGAGAACATCGAGAGCATCAACGTCAAGCTGGGCGCCGAAATCCTCGCGGAAATCGAAGCAGTACACGTCAAGCAGCCTAACCCGGCACCTTGATGTCGGTACCTGAGGAACATCTCAGGCAGTAATAAAAGGAACGGATGCCCACGCATCCGTTCCTGTTTTTTCCTCAGTGGAAAACCGCATGGATTCTTCTTTACTGGCGCTCAAGCCTTATCGTCATTTTCTGGTGAGCCGCCTTGGCTCGTTTCTCGCCTACCAGATGCTGGCCGTCGCCGTAGGCTGGCAGATGTACGACCTCACCCACAGCGCACTCAACCTCGGTTTTATCGGCATTGCCCAGTTTCTGCCGCAATTGCTGTTGACGCTGGTGGTCGGGCATGTGGCGGATCGCTATGACCGTCGCCGCATCGTGACCATTTGCCAGATCGTGGAAGGTACTGCCGCCATAGCGCTGGCCGTGGGCAGTTTCTACCATCTGCTTACGCCGCTGGCGCTGTATATGGGCGCGTTCTGCATTGGCGCAGGCCGGGCGTTTGAATCGCCCAGCTTGCAGGCACTGGTGCCCAACCTGGTGACTGAAAAAGACCTGCCGCGTGCGCTGGCGTTGAACTCCGGCGTAATGCAGATGGCCATCATCTCCGGCCCGGCGCTGGGCGGTTTCATCTACGCCGTGGGGCCGGACGCCGTGTACACCGTGAGCGCGGTGTGCTGGTTGATCGCCGCGCTGGCCATAGGCACGTTGCCGCTGTTACGCCAGGTTCAGCGTACTCAACCTCCGGCATCGCTGGAATTTCTCTTCGCCGGTATCCGTTATATCCGCGAGAAAAAAGTCATCCTGGGCGCGATCTCGCTCGATCTGTTTGCCGTGCTGCTGGGCGGCGCGACCGCGCTGCTGCCCATCTATGCCCGCGACATCTTGCACACTGGCCCGTGGGGCATGGGTGTGCTGCGCTCGGCCCCGGCAGTGGGCGCATTGAGCATGTCGATCTATCTCGCCCATTACCCGCTCAAACAACGCGTCGGCAAAATCATGTTTGGTGCGGTGGGTGTGTTTGGCCTGGCGACCATTGTGTTTGGTTTATCCAGCAACTTCTTTGTGTCGCTGGTCGCACTGGCATTTCTGGGCGCCTCGGACATGATTAGCGTGGTGGTTCGTTCATCGCTAGTGCAATTGGAAACCCCGGACGCCATGCGTGGTCGGGTGAGCGCAGTCAGTTCGATCTTTATCGGCGCATCCAACCAGTTGGGCGAGTTTGAGTCCGGCGTAACCGCCGCCTTGCTCGGGCCGGTTCCCGCCGTTGTACTGGGCGGGATCGGCACGCTGGTGGTGGTGGGTTTGTGGATGCGCTGGTTCCCGCAACTGACCCAGCGCGAGACGCTGGTGAGTGCAACTTAGCCACAGCGCGGCGAACTAGTAGCCCGGATGAAGCGCCAGCGGGAATCCGGGGTTGCGATATTGGCAAAATCAAATGTCGGTCGCCCACTCATACGTTGCCGGCCCGGATTCTCGCTTCCCCACAGCAACCGCTATACGTGATATCCGAACGCTTGATGGGGGTACCCCCGAGGGGCACGCTCCATCCGGGCTACGGGACTCCAACGGTAACTGGCTAAAATCGCACGTGGTCCTGATCTTGTGTGGTCTTTTTCGGGAACACCCGCACCAGCAATATTCGCGGCCCGCGCATTTTCTTGATTACCACACTGAAGTGGTCAAATTCGATGCGCTCGCCTTCTTCCGGCACGCGACCGGTTTTCAGTTGCACCAGCCCGCCCACGGTATCCGCCCCGTCGATATCGATATCTATGCCCAGCGCGCGCTCCAGTGTCACCACGGTGAGCGTGCCTTTGCCGATCATTGAACCGTCGTCCATCAATGTCCAGTCATCCTGACTTTGACGGAACTCATCGCGAATCTCACCGACCATGGCGCTCAACAGATTGTCCATGGTGACAAAGCCGACGGGTTCCTCATCATTCCACGCCACGATGGCAAAGTGCGATGCCCCTTGGCGCATACGCTCCAGCAAGGTACGGGCGGGAATCGTCGGCAACACTACTTCAGCCGGGCGTACCAGTGAATCGAGCGTGGATTCCAGCCTGCTAAAGCGATGCGCCAGAAAAATATCCTTCACGTGGACCACGCCCTTGATCCGGCCATTTTCATCCAGATACGGATAACGGCTGAAACGGTTACGGGCGATGCGATCCAGGTTCTCGTCCATCGGCTGACGTGCATCCAGAATCACCGCGTCGGTGAACGGGTGCATCAGGTCCGCCACGTCCAGTGTCGGGAAATCCAGCGACTGCGCCAGCGTGCGCCATTCCTTGCGCGAGAACCCGGCTTCGGGTTTGCTGGTGCGCATGATCAGCTTGATTTCGTCCGCCGAGTAATCGCTCTCGTGGCCATGTTCCGCGCCGAGCCCAACCAGCTTGAGCACCCACGCCGCGCTGGCATTTAACAGCCAGATCGCCGGATACATGCCCCAGTAAAACAGATACAGCGCCGGAGCCGTCCACAGCCCAATAGTGGTGGACTTGCGGATCGCCATGGATTTGGGGGCAAGTTCACCCACCACAATATGCAAAAACGAAATGGTGAAAAACGCGACGGCAAACGACACGCCGCTGACCAACTCCGGGCTGGTCACCCCAATCCAGCCCAGTATCGGCTCGATCAAATGGGCAAAAGCGGGCTCGCCCACCCAGCCCAAACCCAGCGAGGCTAACGTGATACCCAATTGGCAGGCGGACAAATACGCGTCCAGATTGGCGTGGGTTTTCGCCAGAATGCGCCCGCGCCAGCCATAGGCACGCGCCATGGCTTTGACCTGCGTCTGGCGCAGCTTGACCAGACCGAATTCGGCGGCCACAAAAAAACCGTTTAACAACACCAGCACGATGGCCAGTAGAACCAGCAAAAAGCTGCTACTCATTGAGTCCTGAGGAAGGGGATTACGAAGGGGATTTTTATAATGTAACCGACGCAGACCGGCTTTGTGCCGGAATGTTCCGGTGGCACAAACGGCAAAGCCCGCATTTGGCCTGCGGGCTTTGCGAGGTAAAACCGTCAAATCAGCTTAGAACTGGCCCTTGATCCAGCGGGCAGCATCCAGCGCAAAGTAGGTCAGAATGCCATCGGCCCCGGCGCGTTTGAACGCCAGCAGGGATTCAAGCACCACTTTCTTTTCATCCAGCCAGCCGTTGCGAATGGCCGCCTGCAGCATGGCGTATTCCCCGGACACCTGGTAAACAAAGGTCGGCACACCGAATTCGTCTTTTACGCGGCGCACGATATCCAGATACGGCATGCCCGGTTTGATCATGACCATGTCCGCGCCTTCGGTCAGGTCCATGGCGACTTCGTGTAGCGCTTCGTCCGAATTGGCCGGGTCCATCTGGTATTGCGCTTTGTTGCCTTTGCCCAGCGTGGCCGAAGAACCCACCGCGTCGCGGAACGGGCCGTAGAAGGCGGAGGCATATTTGGCCGAATACGCCAGAATGCGCGTCATTTCATGGCCAGCTTCGTCCAGCGCCTGGCGGATGGAACCAATGCGGCCATCCATCATGTCGCTGGGGGCGATCATGTCAGCACCGGCATTGGCGTGACACAGCGTTTGTTTGATCAGGGCGACGACGGTTTCCTCGTTCAGCACATAACCGTCTTCGTTGATGATGCCGTCCTGGCCGTGGATGGTGTACGGGTCCAGTGCCACATCGGTAATCACGCCCAGTTGCGGAAAGGCTTCTTTCAGTGCGCGGATCGTGCGTGGCACCAGGCCATCCGGATTCCACGCTTCTTCCGCGCCCAGTGTTTTGAGCGAATGATCAATCGACGGGAACAACGCCAGCGCCGGTACGCCCAACTCCACCGCTTCGGCTGCTGTTTTGAGCAGCAGATCGATGGATTGACGCTTTACGCCAGGCATCGAGGCGACGATTTCTTCTTTGTTGACCCCTTCATGCACAAACACCGGCAGGATCAGGTCGCTCGGCATCAGCACATTTTCGCGCATCAGACGGCGGGAGAAATCATCACGACGCATGCGGCGCATACGCGTTGCGGGGAACTGGCGTAGATAACTCATGGCAGGCACTTTGGTCAGAATGAATGGCGGTTGATGTAGATCAATCCGCCCATTTTATCTGACCGGACGTTTTGCTGCCTTCGTGAATACGGGCATTGCCTTTGGCATAACGTGCCATCGACAACTCGCGGGCATCGATTTCCGGGCGGCGACCAAGCACGGTATCGGCAATCACCCGCGCGCTGCCGCAAGACATCGTCCACCCCAGCGTGCCGTGGCCGGTGTTGGTGAACAGGTTGTCATATGGCGTGCTGCCCACAATCGGCGTGCCATCGGGCGTCATCGGGCGCAGGCCGGTCCACTTGCTGGCTTTAGACAAATCACCCGCATGTGGGAACAGATCGTTGGTGACCATATTGAGCGTATCGACGCGCACTGGATCAATGCGTTTGTCGAACCCGGCCACCTCGGCCATGCCGCCCACGCGCAGGCGATTATCAAAGCGGGTCAGCGCGATCTTGTAGGTTTCATCCAGCACGGTGGAGCGCGGCGCGCCTTCCGGGTTGGTGAGCGGCACGGTAATCGAGTAGCCCTTGACCGGGTAAACCGGCAAATCCAGCCCCAGTGGCAAAGCCAGCGCACGTGAAGCACAGCCAGCGGCCAGCACCACCGAGTCAGCGTTTAGCGTTTCGCCACTATCCAGTTCGACCGCGCTAATGCGTTTGCCTTCGGCCACCAGCGACTGCACGGTCACGCCAAAACGGAAATGCACGCCCATCTCGACGCAAATCGCCGCCAGACGTTCGGTGAACAGTTTGCAGTCACCGGTTTCGTCGTTGGGCAGCAGTAGCGCGCCGGTCAGCTTGTGAGCCACGGCTTTCAGGGCGGGTTCGGCTTGGAGCAAACCATCTTGATCGAGCACCTGATTGGCGACGTTCATTTGATCCAGCAAGCCGGAGTCACGGCGCCCGGCCGCCAGTTGTTTGTCGTTACGGAAAATCTGCAATGTGCCCAGCGAGCGCTCTTCGTAATGCAGATTGAGGTCTTTGCGCAGATCACGCAGGCAATCGCGGCTATATTCGGCCAGCGGCACCATGCGGCTCTTGTTGCGGGCATAGGCGGCCTCGGTACAGTTGGCGACCATGCGGGCCATCCATGCCAGCTGAAAGAACGTGCCATCCGGGCGGATACGCAGCGGGGCGTGTTCCGACATCAGCCATTTCATGGCTTTCCACGGAATGCCCGGCGCGGCCCACGGCGCGGCGTAGCCAGGCGACACCTGCCCGGCGTTGCCGAAGCTGGTTTCATCCGCTGGCGCTTCGAGTCGATCCAGCACGGTGACATCGACACCGGCTGCCCTGAGGTAGTACGCGGTGGTGACGCCCACGACACCTGCACCGATCACAATTGCTTTCATCGCTCGACCCGGGGACACACTGTTGTATGTCATATAGTTGGAGAATAAGCCGAGTATATGAAGCGTTAACTAGTGATACTCTCCATTTGTTAGGTCAAAAACAGAGACTACATTGCAATGCGCACTCGTTATCAATCCGGACGCACGCTGGATCGCATCGATTACAAGATTTTGCGCTTGCTGCAGGCCAATGCCCGGCTGCCAATTACCGAGTTGGCCGAGAAGGTCGGCCTGACCGCCACGCCCTGCGCCGAGCGGGTAAAACGGCTGGAAGAAACCAACGTCATCACCGGTTATCACGCCCGCTTGAACCCGCAATTGCTGGAAGCGCCGCTGCTGGTGTTTGTAGAGCTCAAGCTGGGGCGCAAGTCGGGCGAGGTGTTTGATGACTTTCGCCGCTCGGTGGCCACCATCCCGGAAGTGCTGGAATGCCATCTGATCTCGGGCGACTTTGATTACCTGATCAAAGCGCGGCTGCCGGATATGACCCACTACCGGCGCTTGCTGGGCGACATTCTGCTGCGTTTGCCCAGCGCCGCCGAATCGCGCAGTTATGTGGTGATGGAAGAAGTCAAAGAGACGCTGGCGTTGCCATTGCCGGATTGAAGCTGGTGGTGCACAAATGAAAAACGCCGCTCGATGGGAGCGGCGTTTTCGTATTTAGTCGATGAATCGGCGCTGGTTCTAAAAATGCGGAATTAAACCAGGCATCGGGGGATTAAGTCCGGCAAACTGACGCCGGTCTGTAGGCCGTGTAAACGTCTGAAAGCAGGCAAATTGGTCTCGTTTCTGAGAAACACATTTGGTGAAAACAGAGACGGTTTCAAGATCGATAACATCAAAATATTGGTGTTTTAAAGGTATTAACTCCAAAATTTTGCATATTGTTCTGGTTTATTGGCGGGTTATAGAAAAAACCGCAAAATTTTGCTTTAATCAGTAAATAAAGTTCAGAATTTTGAGGTGTTGCCATGAAAATAAAAATTGATCTGCGCACGCCTGCGCAAGGCAATGAGGCGCTGGCCGAGCTCGGCGCCCGTCTGCGCTTCCTGCGCAAAGAAAAAGGTCTGACGATTCCGGATCTGGCCGGCCGTATGTTGATCAGTGAGAACACGCTTCGTTCTCTTGAGCTGGGTGCATCAGGGGTGTCCGTTGGTACGCTTGTCAATGCGTTGTACCACCTTGGTGAACTGGACAGCCTCGCCCGCCTGGCCCCCGTTGATGCGACGTTGGTGCGCAAATCCCGCAAGCAGTCGAATGCCGGGCTTAAGCCGGTAAGGGATGACGAGCGTGACTTCTGACCATCGTTTTTATCTCAGCCTGTTCCAGCCAGATGAATCCGTACCCACACCCGCTGCCGTGGTTCGCTATGGGGCGGGAGCCATGCCGGCCGGCGACTTGTCATACGGTCTGCAATACCTGGCCAACCGCTTCACGATTGCCCTGAACCCGGCATGGCTACCCAAATCACAGGCACCTTTTGAGATTGGGCCCACCCGCTGGCGTGATGGCGGCCCGATTCCGCTGACTATCCAGGATGCGCTGCCTGACGCGTGGGGAGACCTGGTGCTGACCGCGTGCTTCGGCCGCAAGCTGTCACCCGTAGAAGTCCTGATGGAAACCAACCGCGAAAGGGTAGGCGGGCTCGTGTTCTGGGGCAAGGACAAGGCCCTGCAAGAGGCACAGCAACCATCAGCGGCCGACCATGCGATAGAAATGGCCACACTGGAGGAGCTGCAGATCGCCGCAGACCAGATTGCCCAAGGCATTGAGGTGCCCATAACAACGCGCCGCATGTTGAATCCCGGTGCGAGCTTGGGTGGCGCGCGGCCGAAAGCGAGCCTCGTCGATGCGGATGAGCTTTGGCTGGCCAAGTTTGCCGCGCCGGCCGACACCATGGATGTGCAATTGCTGGAAGCTGGGACGCTCACCCTGGCAGCACAGTGTGGTATCCGGGTTCCCGAATTCAGGCTCCGCAAAATCGGGCATCGCAGTGTTTTGCTGCTACGGCGCTTTGACCGCCCAGGCTCGGTAACCTCCGGTCATCGCATCCATTATTTGTCCGGCGCAGCCATGACCAATTGCGCGTATCAAGGCAATGAGGGCTCGTACGTCAAACTGGCCCAGTCGTTGCGTGAGCACGGGGTTTCCGGTGCAATGCGGCTGGATCTGGAAGAGTTGTTTATTCGCTTGCTCTTCAACCTGTTCGTAGACAACACGGATGATCACATCAAAAACCATGGCTACCTGCATGACGGGGCCAATCGTTATCGCCTTTCGCCGGTGTTCGATGTGGTGCCCCAACTAACGAACCTGGGCTATCAGGGGATCAGGGTCAAGGAAAGCAACAACGCAAGCCTTGAAGATGCCATGTCGATTGCGCGCGAGTTCGGTGTAGCGCCCAAAGCAGCCGACCGTGCTCTGCAGAAAATAAGCGATGTTCTTGCCGAGTCTGCGGATGTGTATCGGTCGGTGGGCCTGCCGGAACGGGATGTGCAGCAAGTGATGGCGTGCTTCGCTCGCCAGCGTGCGCTTATCGAGGGGCGAGACGGTACGAGCTGAAGTCAGGGGCATGAGGCATGGTACAGAACCACCGGAAAGAAAGACCCACACCGCTGGAATACGCACCGTGAGCGCATAGCGCCGGGTTGTTGATCCATCCTCCGAGCAAGCGCATTTATACTCATCCCCAACTTGCGCGCGTTCCGGTTTAGGGGCTGCCAATGGCCTCATTGGCCTTCAGCACCTTGATTCGATTCCAGATCATCTGCCGTGGCAGACTTCTATTCAGGCCACACCCAACGTTGGCGACGTCCAGTGTGAGTATCTGCAGCAGGCCAGAAGCGACAGCTGCACGGCACTTTAGCCAAAACGTTCGAACGTCGAGTTTGCGCAACAGGCCGATTATCTCGCTGCTGCATCGTTGGCCGTTGCTTGCAGGCGCATAGGCCGTACTGGATGGCCGGCAGAACCGTCAGAAGGGCATCCCACGGTAAATCCCGATGCTATCCTTGAGGGGACTTCTGCCATGGGACGCAAGATATGACTTCTGATGATCGGAGAATCTGGACACTCCCGCTACAGGACTGCCGCGACGGCAGTGGAGACCGGATACTGGAATTGCCAGACACCCTGCTCGCAGAGTTGGGTTGGTCTGAAGGTGATACTTTGGTCATCGAGCCGCAGGCGACCGGATTTTCGCTCAGAAAGATCAACAACGAAGATGTTTAACTGGGCCTGCTTGCAGGCTCCTGCCTGATCTGCCCACAAGGCTATGGACAGATCACAATGCCCAGCGCGCTACAATGGGTTGGCATGGCGTAGGCCGGTGTCCGCGAAACCAGTCGCAGCCACGCCAGACTTGGTGCAATTTTCCTGCTTTATTGAATCGTTTAAAAACATTGGCTTATTGTGATGTGGATGCCAGTTTTAATTCTTCAATATCAGTTCTACCAGTGGCTCTCGCGCTCGGGCGTGGCGCTGATGCGGTGAATCGACAAGTCCGCGCCGTTGTATTCCTCTTCGTCACTCAAGCGCAGCCCCACGGTTTTCTTGAGCGCGCCGTAGACCAGCCAGCCGCCCGCAAAGGCGACCACAATACCCAGCAGCGTGCCGATGATCTGGCTGACAAAACTCACCCCGCCTGCGCCGCCTAGCCAGGTCTGGCCAAAGATGCCGGCTGCGATCCCGCCCCAGGTGCCGCACAAGCCGTGCAATGGCCACACGCCCAGTACGTCGTCAATCTTCCAGCGGTTCTGGGTAATGGTGAACAGGTAAACAAACATCCCGCCCGCGATGGCGCCGGTGATCAGGCTGCCCAGCGGGTGCATGACGTCGCTACCCGCGCACACGGCGACCAGACCAGCCAGTGGGCCGTTGTGGATAAAGCCAGGGTCGTTCTTGCCACAGAACATGGCGGCCAGCGTGCCGCCCACCATCGCCATCAGCGAGTTCATGGCGACCAGGCCAGAGATACCGGCAACGCGCTGCGCGCTCATTACGTTAAAGCCGAACCAGCCGACAATAAGAATCCACGCACCCAGCGCCAGGAAAGGAATGGATGAAGGTGGATGCGCGCTGACGCCGCCGTCTTTGCGATAACGCCCTTTGCGCGCACCAAGCAGCAACACTGCGGGCAGGGCAATCCAGCCGCCTACGGCGTGAACCACCACCGAACCGGCAAAGTCATGAAACTGCGCACCAAAATGGTATTGCAACCACTTCTGCACGCCGTAATTGCCGTTCCACATCATTCCTTCAAAAAATGGATAGACGAAGCCGACCAGCAAGAAGGTGGCGGCAGACTGTGGATGGAATCGCGCGCGTTCGGCAATGCCGCCAGAGATGATCGCCGGAATCGCCGCAGCAAAGGTCAGCAGGAAGAAAAACCGCACCAGACCATAGCCGTGGTTGGTATTGAGATCATGCACCGGCAACATGAAGTGCACGCCATACGCCACGCCATAGCCAATGAAAAAATAGGCAATGGCTGAAACCGCGAAGTCGGTCAGGATTTTAACCAGCGCGTTGACCTGATTTTTCTGGCGCACGGTACCAAGTTCCAGAAAAGCAAACCCGGCATGCATGGCCAGAATCATGATGGCGCCGATCAGGATGAACAGGACGTCATCACTTGCAGGTAGTTGATTCACTTAAAGCTCCAGGAATTGCAGCAGTGCGCCACTTGCTCGGGCGCCTCTTTTTTAGTGGAGGTGCACCAAAAGCAATCCCTGTGCCAAAGCCATATCTATCTGAAATTTAAAGGAATAGGTGTTTTGTGATTTGCTGCTGGTGCGTTATTCGAACCAAATTGGCGCAATACGGTGATCACAATTTATGTAAACGCACTGTTTTGATGCTTTTGTTGAATGAGTGGATGAAAAACGATCCAATCAAGTGCGATTGCGTAAGCCGGATCAGGATTCGACTTCGTTGGCGACCCCGGCGATCACCTGGCCGGTTGGTCCGGCTAAGGCGCCAGACAGGCAATGGCCGGTTTGATCATCGAAGAAGAAGTCGGGCTCAAATTCGCGCAAGAACGGGCCTTTTTCCAGTCCACCCAGAAACATCGCTTCATCCACTTCAATTTGCCAATCCATAAGGGTACGGATCGCCCGTTCATGCGCCGGGGCGCTGCGTGCAGTGACCAGCGCTGTGCGTAAACGGATTGGTGATGCCGCACGTTGTAATCGGTGCAGGGCTTCGAGCAGTGGCTTGAACGGGCCGGCCGGTAACGGGCGGGTGACGTGCTCGTGCTCATGCTGGTGGAATGCCGGCAGGCCATCGCGTTGATAAATGCGTTCGGCTTCATCGGAAAACAGCACGGCATCGCCATCAAATGCAATGCGGATTTCATGCGGATGCAATCCGGCAGCATGCACCGATTGCGGATAAACCCGAGCCGCGGGAAAACCGGCGGCCAGCGCTTCGCGTACGTCGGCTTCGTTTACGGACAGAAACAGATTGGCGTTGAGCGCATTCAGATATTTGAAGGGGGCACGGCCTTGCGTGAATACACCGCGCTCGAGCGTCAGACCGTGATGCTGGGCCGAGCGAAAAGTGCGCAAACCGCTCACCGGGTCATTGCGCGAAAGAATGACTACCTCAACGCGGTGGGCGCTGCCCTCGTTGAAAGCGAGCAACTTTTGCACCAGGGCGAAGGCCACGCCCGGCGTTGCGGGTTCATCCAGTTTTCGCAGTTGTAATGATTTATAGGCTGAGGCATCCCCCGTTTCGAAGAGGGTGTTTTCTTCTTCGAAATCAAACAGGGCGCGCGAGGAGATGGCGACGACCAATTGATTGGCCAAAGAGTAGGACATGCAAACCTCGCGGATACGTTCGATGGGTATTTGCATCATAACCGCTGGTCGCGCGAACAGGCTGGAAATGGCTGGTCCGGTGACAGATTGTAAAGAATGCGAAAAACGCCGAACCAGATGGCATCCTGGCCATCCAAGTTACTGAACGTAAAAGTGTTTACTGTGAAGCGCATCCTGGTACGCCAGATGCAAAAGCGCGAGAATAGATAAAGTGTGATGTCCCCAATCGGGGTGCAAAGCGCAGCCAGTGTGCTGCAAGCGAGTGGATAAAATGAAAAGAATCGTTCTGCTAATGACCCTTGCCGGAATCGCCGGTGCAGCGCAGGCCGCAGAGTACGGCCGCGTTATCAATACCACGCCGGTGGTGCAGCAAGTTTCAGTGCCGCAGCAGTCATGCTGGGATGAGCAAGTCCAGGTGCAACAACCACGCACCTATGGCGGTGCCATCCTCGGGGGGATTTTTGGTGGTTTGCTGGGTAACACGGTAGGGCACGGTAATGGCAACGTGGCGGCGACAGCTGCCGGTGCCGTCGTCGGCGCACTGGCTGGTGACAACCTGGCGAATCAAAACAGCGGTGTGAGCACACAAACCGTGCGCCGTTGTTCTACCACGCAGACCCAGCAACAACATACCGTTGGCTATGACGTGACTTACGAGTACGCCGGTCAGCGCTACACCACTCGCATGGCCTACGATCCAGGTCGCGAGGTGCCGATTCAGGTAAACGTGGATGGCGGCAGCGCGCCGCAGCAACCGGCTACCACCACTGCCACGACTACCTATGTTGATCAGCCGCAAACCGTGGTCGTACAGCAACCTGCTGTGGTGTATCAGGCCGCGCCGGTTTACTACGGCGCCCCGGTGATCTGGCCTGCTGTGTCCATCAACTATGGTTATTACCATGGCTGGGGTGGTTGGCATGGTGGCGGCTACTACCATCACTAATTGGCTGGCGCACCTGATGCGAATGAAACGGTATGAATTACCCCAATACAAAAAGCCCCGCAATTGTGGGGCTTTTTGTTAGCGGAGCGTGGCACTTCCGAGTAGTGCGAGTGCTGACCTGCTCCTGCACTCAAGACTCGTATGGAACCGTCCTGTCTGATGTGATGGTAGCTACCGGGGGTATTGCCGGTAATGGCGGCCTTAGTTGTTTTTGTGCTGTTTTTCTTAACTTTGCAAACGCGGCCATAACCCGGCTGACCGGAATCACTTCGCGCCAGAAGCGGTCACGTAAAGTTGCGGTGGGTAGAAACCAGGGATAAATCACCCGCGCAGGCGACCACGCCGGCCGCCACATCCGGGCACGTTTGCCGCGACCGGCAATCCACAAAGTAGGGATGCCCAGATTGGATGCCAGATGTCCAATGCCAGATTCATTGCCAATCAGCCAGCCCGAGGCGTGAATGAAGCTGGCGATGGCAGCCAGCGAGGGGAACTCGGGGACTTCAAGGCCATAAGGCTTGATCCACGCCCACTTGTCGTACTCTTCCGGGCCGACAATAAATACGGGCTCAAATCCCTTCTGTTTGAGGGCGAGCCCGAGTTCCATAAAACGCTCTGGCGCCCAACGACGTAGCTCTGATGTCGAAGATGGGTGAATCACCACGCGATTGGCATAGCGGCGATACTGCACGCGCTCGATATCACGCAGCCCGTTGTCGGTGCTGGCATCGCCCAAGCCTAGATGCCGTTTGCAGAACAAGGCAATCTGATCCAGCTTGACGATGCCGCGGCCCGTGACGGCCATGATTTCATCGTAATAGACCACGCGGGCGTGATGCTTGCGCAGCTCCAGCGGCCAGCCCACATGCATGTGCAGCACCAGTTCAAATTCTTGCAGGCTTTGTGTTGCTGTTGCTTCTTCCAGTGCCGGGCGTAAATCGAAGTCGGGAAACCATGGCGCCAGTAACCGCGGATAGTTGCCAAATACCACCACCTCCTTGCCGGCAAGCCGCAAATTCTGCGCCACCACCATCAGTAGCAAGGAGTCGCCCAGGCGGGGAGCCAGAACAACAGCAACGCGGTGATAAGAGGAAGGGAGCACCAGCATGCTTGGGAGGCCTTGTACAAGAGAAAGGACCGGGTTCCAGATCATATAATGCTGAAGAGCAACGCTGCGATGGTACTGGCCCAATGGCACTCAAACAAAAAACGCCAGTGGTCAGCTGGCGTTTAGGCGTGCGTTACTGGCAATCAATCAGTCTTGCAGCAATTGCTGCAGTTCGCCGGAGCTGAACAGTTCTTTCATGATGTCCGAACCGCCGACGAATTCGCCCTTGATATACAGCTGCGGAATGGTTGGCCAGTTGGAGAACTCTTTGATGCCCTGACGGACTTCCGGGTCTTCCAGTACGTTAACGGCAACAAAATTGGCGCCGCAGTTTTTCAGCATCTGCACAGCGGCGGACGAGAAGCCGCACTGTGGAAAAGTCGGTGTGCCTTTCATGAAAAGGACAACCGGGTTTTCGGTGACGGTCTGGCGGATGGACTCTTGAACGCTCATGGGGTGACTCGCTAGGTTGCGGCGCGTCGCAAGCGCAGCGCCTTTAACTGATTAATTTACTCGGGTATTTTAACCAGCGCGACTCGCCGGGGCAAGCCCACCACTGACGCGATCCAGGCCAGCCAGATCTTGCCAAGTCTGCACTGCGGAAAAACCAGCGGCGTCGAGGATGGATCTGGATGCTTGGCCCTGGTCGTAGCCATGCTCAAACAGCAGCCAGCCACCACCGTGCAAATGGGACGGCGCCCCCGCCACAATGGTGCGAATGTGCGCCAGGCCATCGGCTTCATCAGTCAAGGCCGAGCGTGGCTCAAAGCGCAGATCGCCTTGGGCCAGATGCGGATCGTGTTTTTCGATATACGGCGGGTTGGAGACAATCAGATCAAATTGGGCGTCACCCAAGGCTTGGTACCAGTCGCTCAACAACAAAGTGACCTGCGGGGCATGGCGTTCGGCGTTGACCTTGGCAATGGCCAGCGCCGCAGGCGAGGCATCCAGAGCGGTGACGCTAGCAATCGGGCATTCATGTGCCAGGGTGATGGCAATAATGCCGCTGCCGGTGCCCATATCCAGAATGCGCGGCGCGCCGGCTGGCAGGCGCTCTAAAGCCAGTTCCACCAGTAGTTCGGTTTCCGGACGCGGAATCAATACGCCCGGTGCAACGCGGAATGGCAAACTGAAGAACTCTTTTTCGCCGGTGAGATACGCAATCGGCTCGCCATTACGGCGCCGTTCGGCCAGCGCGTTAAAGCGGGCGACGAATTCGTCAGGCGCGGGATCGTCGCCGTGCGCAATCAACCAGGCGCGCCCGAAGCCGCCCAGATGACCAAACAGCGCGTGGATATCGGCCCGGTCCAGCCCGCTTTGGCTGGCAAGATTCTGATAGGTAAGCATGGGCGCAGTGTAAAACATTTTGCCTGGGCCTCCGAATTCGCGCCTGCTGGCGATGTCTGAAGCAGATACACAGCGCAAGCGTGGGCCGGTGACATCTCCTATAATCCGCGCGGTATCTCACGCAGGGCGACACAAATGCTAACCGCATATGGTTTTGTGGAAGGACGACTACGGCCGGTGGCCGTGGAATCGGCGGACGATCTCACGCGTGAGGGCGTGGTCTGGATTGATTCTGTGGAGCCCAACGAGCACGAACGCGCGCTATTGCAGCAGGTGTTCCGGCGCAAGCTCAATGACGACGAAGTAGAAGATATCGAGGATTCTGCCCGTTGCTTTGTTGACGAGGCCGGTATTCATCTGAACTCGTTTTTCCTGCACCAGTTTAATGATGGCGCAGACGTGGTCACGGTGTCATTCCTGCTCAACGACGGGCGCTTGCTGAGCATCCGCAATGAAGAACTCGCCGCCTTTCGCCTGTTCCGGATGCGGGCGCGCATGCAGGCGGACTATGTGCATTCAGCGGAAGACGTACTGCTGGCCATTTACGACGTCGCGGTTGAGTACGCGGCGGATATGCTGGAAGGCGTTTATGCCGATCTGGACAAGGTTAGTCGGCGGGTACTGAACCGCCATAACGTCATGACCGACACTGTCATGGCCGA
This sequence comes from Silvimonas sp., assembly GCF_031291215.1. NCBI lineage: Bacteria > Pseudomonadati > Pseudomonadota > Betaproteobacteria > Neisseriales > Chitinibacteraceae > Silvimonas > Silvimonas sp. The sequence goes on along the minus strand of NZ_JARLJK010000142.1, from coordinate 109,684 downwards.
TACGGTGGCCGACATCGCCACGCAGGAAGACTTGAACGGCAAAGTGCGGCTGGATTTAATGGACACGCGGCGTTCGCTGTCGTTTTTGCTGCGTTGTCGCGTCCTCAAGCAAACGCAGGAAGATGACCTTCGCGAAGTGCTGCGGGATCTGGAGTCACTGAACAATCACACCGGCTTTCTGTTCGACAAGATCAACTTCTTGATGGACGCGTTGATGGGCTTGATCAATTTGCAGCAGAACAAGATCATCAAGATTTTCTCGATTGCCGCGGTGGTGTTTCTGCCGCCAACGGTAATCGCCAGTATTTACGGCATGAACTTTGGCGCGATGCCGGAATTACAGTGGCACTTTGGTTATCCGTTTGCGCTCGTGTTAATGGTGCTGTCTGGCATTGCGCCGTACTGGTTTTTCAAGCGCAAAGGCTGGCTGTAGCCGCAAACTGCCACGCGGATTGCCTGTGTTGCGGGCGTGGCTCGTGAATGTTTTCGGCAGTGCGCGGCGTGGTTGTCCCGATTTGTCGGGATAAATTCACACCCTGCAGCGCCGAGTTAGGGATGAAACATATGCATGCGGGTTGTATTATCAGGATGCCGCCCGCATTTCTGGCTGACGCTGTTTTTGATGAGTGTTCCCCATGACCGTTCCGCATCTCACCACCGCGCTTTCTGGCCCATTGCTGGATCTGGAGCGCCGTATTCTTTCCGCCCAGCCTGAAATCGAGCACTGGTTTCGCAATCAATGGCAAGAATCGACGCCGCCGTTTTATGGCTCGGTGGACTTGCGCAACGCCGGGTACAAGCTCGCTCCGGTCGACATGAACCTGTTCCCGGGTGGTTTCAACAACCTCAATCCGGCATTTCATCCGCTGGGTGTGCAGGCGGTGATGAGCGCGCTGGAAAACATGTGTCCCGATGCGCGGCGCGTGTTGTTGATTCCGGAAAACCACACCCGCAATACTTTCTACCTGCAAAACGTGGCCGCGCTGGTGCGCATCATGCGCATGGCGGGCCTCGTGGTGCGTCTGGGCACGTTCAACCCTGAAATCACCGAGCCAACCACGTTTGATCTGGTGGATGGCCAGAAGCTCACGCTGGAGCCGCTGGTGCGAAATGGCCGCCGGATTGGCGTAGCCGGGTTTGATCCATGTGCGGTGCTACTGAATAACGATCTGTCTGCGGGTATTCCGCCGCTGCTGGATGATGTCGAACAAATCATTGTGCCGCCACCGCATGCCGGTTGGTCGGTGCGCCGCAAGACCAATCACTTTGGCGCGTACGACCATGTGGCGGACGACTTCGCCAAACTGATCGGGATTGATCCGTGGACCATCAACCCGTACTTTGCACACGTCGATGGTCTGGATTTCCACAATCGCGCCGGTGAAGAACAACTGGCCGATGCCGTGAACAGCACGCTGGCCAAGATCCGCGTCAAATATGCCGAACACGGCATTGATCACGACCCGTTTGTGATCGTCAAAGCCAATGCCGGTACTTATGGCATGGGCATCATGAGCGTGAAGTCGGCGGACGAAGTGATCGGCCTGAACCGTAAACAACGCAACAAGATGTCGGTGGTGAAGGAAGGGCTGGAAGTGCACGACGTGATCGTGCAAGAAGGCGTGCCGACCTTTGAAAGTATCAATGACGCTGTGGCTGAACCTGTGGTGTACATGGTTGACCGCTTTGTGGTCGGCGGCTTCTATCGCGTGCATACCGGCCGTGGCCCGGAAGAGAACCTCAACGCGCCAGGCATGCATTTCGAGCCGCTGGCGTTCGCTTCGCCGTGTACCACGCCAGATTGCGATGGTGCACCGGATAGCGCACCGAACCGCTTCTATTCTTATGGCGTGGTGGCGCGGCTGGCGCTGCTGGCTGCATCGCATGAAATCGAAGCGACTGCACCCGAGCCACAGTTGTCGTTTGCGGCTTGATCTCATGGTGGAGGGTGGATGTTGGCGTAGCCAATCCACCACTTCACTGCTGCAAAAGCTGAGGCTACGGGAGCGGCAAATTAGCTGCTGTTCCCGTCATCGCCCTGGCTCAGTCATCCAGAATTAACGGGATTCCCTCATGCGCCTGCTCGTCATTGCCGACCCTGTAGCCGGGTTCAAAATCCACAAAGATTCCACCTATGCCATGCTGCGCGAGGCCAACAAACGCGGTTGGGAATTGTGGATCACGCTGGCCGACGATATCCGGGTGAAAGAAGGCGTGGTGCAAGCCCACGCGCAGCGGCTGCGCTTTACCGCTACCCAGGAATACAAGCACTGGTTTGAGCTGGAAGCCCCGCAACACGAAGCACTGAAAGACTTTGGCGCGGTGTTGATGCGCAAAGATCCGCCTTTCGATGCGCAATATCTGTATGCCACGCATCTGCTGACGCTGGCCGAGGCGCAAGGCGCACGCGTGTTCAACCCCGGTCAGACGCTGCGTGACTACAACGAAAAGCTGGCGATCCTCAAGCATCCGCAATTCACCGCGCCCACTCTGGTGACGCAACGCGGTGCCGATATCCGGGAGTTTCTGGCTGAACATCGTGACGTGATTCTCAAGCCGCTGGATGGCATGGGCGGCGCGGGCATTTTCCGCATTACCGCCAACGACCCAAATGTGGGTTCGATTATTGAAATGCTAACCATCAACGAAACCAGCACCATCATGGCTCAGCGCTATCTGCCCGCCATCAAAGACGGTGACAAGCGCGTACTGATCATTGATGGCAAACCGGTGGACTGGTGCCTGGCGCGCATTCCCAAAGCGGGCGAAACCCGCGGCAATCTGGCGGCGGGCGGCACAGGGGTGGCGCGACCACTCACTGCCAAAGACCGCGAAATTGCCGAAACGCTTGGCCCACAACTGGCGGCCAAAGGCTTGTTCCTGGTGGGGCTGGACGTAATTGGCGAGAATGTCACGGAGATCAACGTGACCAGCCCGACGTGCTTCCAGGAAATCACCGATCAATCCGGTATTGATGTCGCGGCGCTGTTTATCAGCGCGCTCGAACGCAAGCTGGGTTGATGTCTGTGCGGACTTTGTTTAGCGCTCTGCGCTGGCTGGGCATGCTGGTGTTGCTGGCCGGTTTAACCAGTTGCAGCAAACCGCCGTTGTTTCAGCAAGACGGTTATGTCTTTGGCACCGCCGTGCAGATCACCATTTACGGCGTCGACGAAGACAAAGCAAAAGCGGCTACGGCCACCATTCTGGCTGATCTGGATCGGCTGCATGCCAAACTGCACGCTTGGCACCCGTCTGACATTACCCGTTTGAATAACGCATTTGCCAAGGGCGAAGCGACGCAGGCCGATCCGGAAATGGTCGCCATTTTGCAGCAGGCCAAAGGCTACGCCGAGCGCTCGGACCAGTTGTTTAATCCGGCCATTGGCGACTTGGTAGCAGCGTGGGGCTTTCATAACGATACCTTCGCGCCCGTGCTGCCTGATCTGGACAAGATTCGCCAACTGGTGGCGATGAAACCGACGCTGGACGATCTGCAATTTGACGGCCCAAACGTCTCCAGCACCAATCCGGATGTGAATATCGACTTGGGTGGCTTCAAAGGGTTTGCGCTGGATCGTGCCGCCGCCTACCTGCGTAAACATCACATGTATAACGCGCTGATCAATATTGGCGGTAACGTGCTGGCGTTGGGCAAGAAGGGCGATACGCCGTGGAAGGTTGGCTTGCAGCATCCGCGCAAACCGGGCGCGATGGCGGTGATCACCTTGGGCGATGGCGAGTCGATCGGCACTTCGGGCGATTACGAACGTTATTTTGAGGTTGATGGCAAACGCTACTGCCATTTGATTGACCCGCGCACCGGCTGGCCCGCGCAAACCATGCAATCGGCCACGCTGATCGCACCCAGCTCGCAAGAAGCTGGCGCCATTTCGGATGCTATTACCAAGCCAGTCTTTATTGGTGGTAAAGACACCGCCGTGCACTACGCCAGCCGCTTTGGCGTGAAAGATGTGCTGATCGTGGGCAATGACGGCAGCGTTTATCTCACGCCATCGATGCAAAGCCGTGTGCAGTGGTTGCAGGCACCGCCGCACATTTACCGGCTGCGTTGATACCGCCTGAGTTGTCGCTTATTTGATTGCTGCAATGCATAAGGGAATTCGGTTATAAATTCAGGAAACGGACGTCAGGTATGATCACAAGGTTGCGGCAGGGCCTTGTGTGTCTGCCGCGCTCGAACAAGACGGATTCGGCCAGCTCGCTTATGGGGGGAGTGCCTGAATCTGCGGTGGTCATGCACAAGGAAGGTCCTGAATGGTAGGTATCATCATCGTCACGCACGTATCGCTTGGCGAAGCGCTGATCTCGTGTGCCGAGCACATCATGAGTCGGCCATTGACCAATATCGGCCAGCTTTCGGTGAGCAAAACCGAAGACCCGGACGACGTGGTACTCAAAGCGCATGACCTGATCGAGATGCTCGATGATGGCTCGGGAATATTGTTGCTGACCGATATTTACGGCGGCACACCATCCAACGTGGCCAACCGGCTGATCCAGCCTGGTCGCGTGGAGGCGGTGGCGGGGGTCAACCTCCCCATGCTGGTGCGCGCGTTGACTTATTGCCATCAGCCGCTGGAAATCGTCGTGAGCAAGGCGATCACCGGTGGACTGGAAGGCGTTTTGTATATGTTGCCCAATGCGGCACAGGGTTGATCAGGGGTTGATGTGTCATGCCGGTAAAAGAACTCTTAATCGTGAACAAACTTGGGCTGCATGCCCGTGCGTCCAGCAAGCTGACCCAACTGGCCAGCCAGTTTCAAAGTGAAGTCTGGATCAGCCGTAATCAGAAGCGGGTCAACGCCAAATCGATCATGGGCGTCATGATGCTGGCGGCGGGCAAAGGCAGCACGGTGACCATCGAAACCACCGGCCCGGACGACCAGAACGCGCTGGATGCGCTGGAAGCTCTGATCGCCGATTATTTCGGCGAAGGCGAATAAACCCCATCCACCGTGCAGCAACAGGCTGTGACGGTGGTTCATTTCTCGGTACTGGAGTCGTAATGAGCCTTACCTTGCACGGGATCGGCATTGGCGGCGGGGTTGCCATTGGCCATGCTCACCTCATATCGCATACCGATATCGAGATCGCGCATTACACGGTGCGCCCGGAAGATATTGCCGGCGAGGTAACGCGTTACGACTCGGCGGTGAAGACTGCCCGCCAGGAGCTGGAAATGCTCTGGGGCAGCATTCCGGATAACGCGCCCACTGAACTGGGCGCGTTTCTGAGCTTGCACATCATGCTGCTCAACGATCACACGCTGTCGGTTGAGCCGCGCGAGATTATTGAAAAGCGCAAGTGCAACGCCGAATGGGCGCTCAAGCTGCAGCTTGATGCCCTGCTGGCGCAGTTTGACGAGATCGAAGAAGAGTATCTGAGAGAACGGCGTACCGACGTCATTCAGGTGACCGAGCGTATCTTCAAAACGCTGGCTGGCCACGACATGGCCATGCATACCCCGGCACCGACTGATCGTGATTCCATTCTGGTGGCGCATGATCTTTCGCCCGCCGATATGGTGCTGTTCAAAGACAGCGAATACACCGCCTTCATTACCGATGTCGGCGGCCCGACTTCGCATACCGCCATTCTGGCGCGCAGCCTGGATTTGCCTTCTGTGCTGGCGTTGCGCCATGCTCGTTCGCTGATTCATGAAGACGAACTACTGATCGTTGACGGCGTGAATGGCGTGGTGATCGTCAATCCGGACGAACGCACGCTGACCGAATACCGCGCTCGCCAAGATGAATGGACTGTCCGCCAGGCCAAACTGCAGGACATCCGGACCAGTCTGCCGGTGACGCAAGACGGCATTGAGATCGAACTGTTCGGCAATATCGAATTGCCGGAAGACACCGACCAGGTGCTGGAAAACCACGCCACCGGTATCGGCCTGTTCCGCTCGGAATTCCTCTTCCTGAGTGAAGACGATCTGCCGACTGAAGAAGAGCAATACCAGGCCTACCGTTCTGTGGCCGAGCAAATGGCCGGGCAGCCGGTGATCATCCGCACCATCGATCTGGGCAAAGACAAGATTCCCAAGTGGCAGGAAGAGTCTGACGCGCCCAACCCGGCCATGGGTTTGACTGGCATTCGTTTGTGCCTGGCCGAAGCACAGCTGTTCCGCACCCAGTTACGCGCACTGTTGCGCGCTTCGGCACACGGCAAGATCAAACTGTTGGTGCCGATGCTGTCGCATGTGGGCGAGGTCAAACAAACCCGCCGCCATCTGGAAGAAGTCAAAGCCCAGTTGCGCGCCGAGAACATTCCGTTTGATGAACAAATTGAGCTGGGTGGCATGATCGAAGTGCCGGCGGCAGCGTTCACGGTTGAGCATTTCCTGCACCACCTGGATTTCGCTTCTATTGGTACCAACGACTTGATCCAGTACACGCTGGCAGTTGACCGCAATGACGATGCGGTTTCGCATTTGTACGACCCGGTGCATCCGGCGGTGATCCGCCTGTTGCATCACGTCATCAGCACCTGCAATCGCGTCGGCAAACCCATCTCGATGTGCGGTGAAATGGCGGGTGACCCCGCGCTGACACGTTTGCTGCTGGGGCTGGGTTTGCGCCGCTTCTCCATGTTGCCAGCGCGGTTGCTCAAGGTGAAAGAACAGGTGTTGTCGACTGATCTGGCCGCAATCCAGCCACTGATTACCCAGTTGCTGGAAGCCGACGAAATCGACGGTTTGCGCCAGGTGATGGAACAACTGCAAGCCTGATTTGCCACCGACGCCCACACAAAACCTGCATGCTGCATCAGCGGCTGCAGGTTTTTTGCTATTGACGCAGCTAAAAACTTTAAAAATGCGTCAGCTTGTTCCAATACTGACCTGGTAGGGTTTTTTTGCCCGCACCCCAGCCGCTGGCGTTGAGTGCCAATTGATCCGGGCACAAGCGCCGTGGCCTTACCGCTGATTCCTGGTTCATAAGCAGATAAGGAACAACCATGTCAGGCAAATTCCATTTGAAACAGGCCAAAGATGGCCAGTACATGTTCAATCTACATGCCGCTAACGGTCAGATCATTTTGACCAGCGAGCTATATCATGCCAAGGCTTCGGCTCTCAACGGGATCGAGTCGGTGCGCAAAAACGCCGCCGATGACGACAATTACGAGCGCAAAGAAAGCAAAGACGGGCATCCCTACTTTGTACTCAAGGCGGCCAATCACCAGGTCATTGGCAAGAGCGAGCTGTACAACAGCAAGGCATCGCAAGAAAACGGCATCGAGTCGGTCAAGAAAAACGGCCCGGAAGCCGTTTTGGTAGAAGACTGATCCAGACCTCGTTGATGGCTGTATCAAACGAGCCAACTGCAAAGAGCGCAGATCGTTGTGGGAGAGAAACCGGATATTGCCCGCAGATCTGCGCTTGACCGATGACAAATCGGCTTGGTAACTTCCCCTTTATGCCTGCGTCATAGCTGCGCGATGTCGCCCACACCGTGGCCGCGTTTGACGCCACTCATGTTCAATCGCCGCCTCCGGCGTTCTAAAGCTCTTGTTTCCACTCCACAGTAGTCACCCATGAATCCAGCCTCGCCCCGGTTTTCTTTTGTCGTTGGCACAACCAGTCTGGCCTTTGTGGTGGGGCAGCTTGATGTAACCATCGTTAACGTGGCGCTGCCGCATATCGCGACCGAGTTTTCCGCCCGAGTGGCCACGCTGCAATGGATTGTCGATGCCTATACGCTGGCTTTTGCGATTTTCATGCTATCGGCTGGTGCGCTGGGCGATCGTTTTGGTAGTCGCCGTGGCTTTGTGATGGGCTTTGCCGTGTTTGGCGTGGCTTCTTTGCTGTGCGGGCTGGCGCCCGATTCTTTGAGTTTGATCGCCGCACGGGCATTACAAGGCTTGGGGGCGGCGGTGATGCTGCCCAATTCACTGGCACTACTTAATCACGTATTTTTTGACGCACCCACTGAACGCGGCCGGGCCATTGGCTGGTGGACTGCGGCGGGTAGCATCTCGATTGCCGCCGGACCGGTGATTGGTGGGCTGCTGATGGATACCGTCGGCTGGCGCTGGATTTTCTTCGTCAATTTGCCGCTCTGTTTGGCTGGCATGTTGCTGGGCCTGCGTTTGCCGGAAACCGAACGCCACGCGCACTCACACCGGATCGACTGGACTGGCCAGATACTAGTGACGCTGGCACTCACCGCACTGATCGCCGCCGTGATTGAAGCCCGACCCTTGGGTTTTGGTCACCCCTTTATCTGGGGCGGATTTACCTTGGCGTGTTTGCTCGGTTTCGCGTTTCTTCGGGTGCAGCAGCGCGTGCCTGAGCCGACCATCCCACTCGACCTGTTTCGCAATCGGACATTCAACGCCGCCGTGATATTCGGCATGGCGGTGAATCTGACCTATTACGGCATGTTGTTTGTGCTCACGCTTTATCTGCAACGCGTGTTGGGATATTCCGCTTTGCACGCCGGACTGGCGTTTCTGCCGCTCACCGCCGGGTTCTTTTTGTCCAATGTGATCAGCGGCTGGGTGATGGGCCGCTTCGGCCGGCGCTTGCCGATTTTGTTGGGCGCGTCGCTGGATGCGGCAGGGTTTCTGTTGCTGCTCAGTGTGGCCGGAGCAAGCTCACACATATTGTTGTTTGTGGCGTTCTTGCTGATCCCGACCGGCATGGGATTGGCGGTGCCAGCGATGACCACCACCGTGTTGGCCAGCGTACCCAAGCAGCGTTCCGGCACGGCGTCTGCGGTGCTTAACGCCGCCCGGCAAGCTGCGGGCGCAATTGGTGTGGCAGTGTTCGGGTCTTTGGCCAACGGGGATGCCGCACAAACCATAAGCGGCCTGCGCGAGGCCGCCTGGGTGTCGATCGGTTTGCTGCTGCTGGCGGCATGGGGCATTTTCAAAGCGCCCATGCCGCATGTCGTGCCCGCAAAGGTCTGAGCGTTAGTGTGTTGCTGCCTCGGTTGGCTGCAGTGCAAAGCCATCCAGTACCTTGAGGATGTCATCGGTATGGCGCTGCATCAGTGCCGGATCACCGCGTGACTCCACATTCAGCCGTACCACGGGCTCGGTGTTGGACGAACGCAGGTTCAGGCGCCATTCGGCAAACTCCAGACTAATACCGTCGGTCTCATCCACCGCCAGTGCTTCGGGTTCATATCGGCGACGAATCTCGGCAATGGCTGCGGGTGCATCGGCCAGTTTGCGGTTGATTTCCCCCGATGACGGGAAGCGCGCAATGCGATCTGCCACCAGCGCCGACAAAGGCTGACCAGTGATGCTCAGCAACTGGCACACCAGCAGCCACGGAATCATGCCACTGTCGCAGTAGGCAAAATCGCGGAAGTAGTGATGTGCGCTCATCTCGCCGCCATAAATGGCGTCTTCCTGGCGCATGCGCTCTTTGATAAAAGCGTGGCCGGTCTTGCTTTGCACCGGTACGCCGCCAGCGGTTTTCACTACGTCGATGGTATTCCAGGTCAGGCGCGGGTCGTGGATGATTTTGGCGCCAGGCTGGCGTGCCAGGAACGCTGCGGCCAGCAGCCCGACGATGTAATAGCCCTCGATGAATTCGCCGCGTTCATCAAACAAAAAACAGCGGTCAAAGTCGCCATCCCAGGCAATGCCCATATCGGCGGCGTTCGCTTTGACGGCGTTGGCCGTATCGGCGCGGCACTCCGGCAGTAGTGGATTGGGAATGCCGTGGGGAAAGGTGCCGTCGGGTTCGTTATGCACCTTGATGAGCGTGATCGGCACATGCAACCGGGTAAACGCTGCTTCCAGCGCATCGACCACGTGGCCCGCAGCGCCATTACCGGCGTTGACCACCAGTTTGAGCGGCTTGAGTGTTGCCAGATCGACATAACCCAGCAGATGCTCAATGTACGCATCCAGAATGCTTTGACGGGTTAACGTGCCGCGCCGGAGTGCAGGGGCGAAGTTGCGCGTTTCGGCCAGATGCTGCACTTCTTTCAAACCGGTATCGCCACTGATGGGACGGGCACCGCGCTTGACCAGCTTCATGCCGTTGTAGTCGATCGGATTGTGGCTGGCAGTGACTTCAATGCCGCCATCTACATCCAGATGAAACGCGGCAAAGTAGACTTCCTCAGTGCCGGTCATGCCGATATCGATGACATCGGCACCGCCATCCATCAAGCCGTTGGCCAGCGCGGCTTTGAGCCCATCGGTAGATGTACGCACATCCCCACCGATCACCACCCGTCTGGCCTGCAGAAACTGGGCATATGCGCGGCCAATGGCGTAGGCGATGTCTTCGTTCAGTTCATCGCCCAGCCGACCACGGATGTCGTAGGCCTTGAAACAACGCAAGCTACCGCCACTCATTTGATCACCGCAGGCGCTTCAACCCGGCCGTAGGTATCTTCAAAGCGCACGATGTCATCCTCGCCCAGATACGGGCCGGACTGCACTTCAATCAATTCCAGTGGAATCTTGCCGGGGTTTTTCAGGCGATGGGTGACCCCGAGCGGGATATAGGTGGACTGGTTTTCCGTTAGCAAGATGTGCTGATCGCCGTTATCCACCAACGCGGTGCCCTTGACGACAATCCAGTGCTCCGCGCGATGATGATGCATTTGCAGACTCAGCTGCGCGCCCGGGGTGACGATAATGCGTTTGACTTGGAAGCGATCGCCATTGTCGATACCTTCGTAGGAGCCCCAAGGCCGTACCACTTTGCGGTGCGTGATCGACTCGGAGCGCTTGGAGGCATTGAGCCGCTCCACAATCTTTTTGACGTCCTGCACTTTGTCTTTGTGCGCGACCAGAATGGCGTCGGCAGTTTCGACAATCACAATATCCTTCAGGCCGATGGCGGCAATCATGCGGTGATCGGCGCGGATATACGAACCGCTCACGTCATCAACCAGCACGTCGCCGACCAGCGTGTTGTCACGCTCGTCCTTGTCACCGATATCAGCCAGCGCGCTCCACGAGCCAATGTCATTCCAGCCCAGATCTGCGGCCTCAATCACGGCGGCTTCAGTGGTTTTCTCCATCACTGCGTAATCAATGGAATCAGACGGGCAGGCGGTGAAGGCGTCTTTGTTCAGCCGGGTGAAGTCGCCATCGCGCATGCTGCGTTCCAGCGACAGCTGGGCGTTGACCAGCATTTCTGGTTGCAGGCGACGCAGCTCATCCAGATAGACCGAGGCCTTGAGCATGAACATACCGCTGTTCCAGTAATAACTGCCAGCGGCCAGGAATTGCTCAGCAGTGACCAGATCCGGTTTTTCTACAAAAGCGTCAACGTGATAAGCGCCATCGGTAGTGAGCGACGCGCCGCGGCGGATATAGCCATAGCCGGTTTGTGGCGAGGTTGGCTTGATACCGAAAGTGACCAGCTTGCCCATCTGTGCCACCGTTGCCGCTTGCGCGACCAAGGCGTGGAAAACTGTCTCATTCTGGATCACATGATCCGACGGTAGTACCAGCAGCAATCCTTCCGGGTCTTTCTCTGTGACCAGCAAGGCGGCGATGGCGACGGCAGGCGCCGTATTTCTGCCGACGGGCTCCAGCACGATGGTTTGTGGCGTGACATCCACTTTGCGCACTTGCTCCGCCACCAGAAAACGCTGCTCTTCATGCGATATCAACAGCGGCGGATTGACCTCGGCAATGCCCTTTAAACGCTCTACAGTCTGCTGCAACAGGCTGTTTTTGCCGGTCAGCTTGAGATATTGCTTGGGATACCCGCCGCGCGACATTGGCCACAGCCGCGAACCGCTACCACCACATAGAACGACTGGATAAACAGACATGGCTTGCTCCTGTTGGATATTGACGGCGCAAAATGGCATTGAAGTTTATTTACTATAGGAGACAAGTTTGTCCCTGTTGTTAGTAATTTTTGTGCAATGCAATACAAGGAGTCAAGCATTAACTTCACTGTTTATCTATAAGTAAACGCTGATCCTTCCCGACTGACTCCGCTGCGGCGTCCGAATATTTCAATATGGAAAGCATAAAACTTACAAAATGTCGCGACTAACGGGGTAATCCTGCAGTTGAAAGGCACTTCAGGCCAACTTGGCCCCGCGGGCAAAAAAATGAGCGCCGCAGCGCTCATTTTGTGTCTCACTCGTGGCCCGATAGACGGGCCCGGACGTGGGTTATTCCTTGTGATAAACCTCGGCACCGCGTTTCACGAACTCGATGGATTTGGCTTGCATACCCTTGTTCAGCGCTTCCGCTTCGTTGATGCCTTGCTGCGCTGCATATTCGCGCACGTCCTGGGTGATCTTCATTGAGCAGAAATGCGGACCACACATGGAACAGAAGTGCGCCAGCTTGGCGCCTTCTTGTGGCAGCGTTTCATCGTGGAAAGAACGCGCCTTGTCTGGGTCCAGACCCAGGTTGAACTGGTCTTCCCAGCGGAATTCGAAACGGGCTTTGGACAAAGCGTTATCGCGAATCTGCGCGCCTGGATGGCCCTTGGCCAAGTCCGCAGCGTGTGCAGCCAGCTTGTAAGTGATGATGCCTTCCTTGACATCATCTTTGTTCGGCAAGCCCAGGTGTTCCTTCGGTGTGACGTAACACAGCATCGCTGTGCCATACCAACCAATCTGTGCCGCGCCGATGGCGGAAGTGATGTGGTCGTAACCGGGGGCGATATCGGTGGTCAAAGGCCCGAGGGTGTAGAACGGGGCCTCAGAACAGTCTTGCAGTTCCAGGTCCATATTCTCTTTGATCAACTGCATCGGCACGTGGCCCGGGCCTTCGATCATTACCTGTACATCGTGCTGCCACGCAATCTGCGTCAGTTCTCCCAGGGTGCGCAATTCGCCCAGTTGTGCTTCATCGTTGGCATCCCAGATCGAACCTGGGCGCAGGCCATCGCCCAGCGAGAAGCTCACGTCATACGCTTTCATGATTTCGCAGATGTCGGCGAAATGGGTGTAAAGGAAGTTTTCTTTGTGATGCGCCAGACACCACTTGGCCATGATCGAGCCGCCGCGCGACACAATCCCGGTCATGCGGTTGGCGGTGAGCGGCACATAGCGCAGCAGCACGCCTGCATGGATGGTGAAGTAATCGACCCCTTGTTCGGCTTGCTCGATTAGAGTGTCGCGGAACAGTTCCCAGGTCAGGTCTTCGGCTTTGCCATTGACCTTTTCCAGCGCCTGGTAGATTGGCACCGTGCCAATCGGCACCGGGCTGTTGCGCAGAATCCACTCGCGGGTTTCATGAATGTTCTTGCCGGTCGACAAATCCATGATGGTGTCCGCACCCCAGCGGATGCCCCAGGTCATTTTGTCCACTTCTTCATTAATGGACGAGGTCACTGCCGAGTTGCCGATGTTGCCGTTGATCTTCACCAGGAAGTTGCGGCCAATAATCATTGGCTCGACTTCAGGGTGGTTGATGTTGGCAGGGATAATCGCGCGGCCACGGGCGATTTCGTCACGTACAAACTCGGGGGTGATCTTGGCCGGGATGGATGCGCCAAAACTCTGACCTGGATGCTGACGCAGCATCAGGTCCGCCATGCGCTTGCCTTTGTCGCCACCGATATCCAGCAGGCTTTGCATATATTCTTCGCGGCGCATGTTTTCGCGGATCGCCACGTATTCCATTTCTGGCGTGATGACGCCTTTACGGGCGTAATGCATTTGCGACACGTTGGCGCCGTCTTTGGCCTTGCGCGGCTGGCGATGCAGCTCAAAGCGCAGTTCATCCAGCGTTTTGTCGGCGGCACGCTGGCGACCAAAGTCGCTGGTTAATTGGTCCAGCAAGATGGTGTCATTGCGTTCTTCAATCCACGCGCCGCGCACACTGGGCAAGCCTTTGCGTACATCAATCGTTGCGGTTGGGTCGGTGTACAAGCCGGAACAGTCATACACGGTGATCGGCGGATTCTGCTCGCCGCCAAACGCGGTCGGCGTATCGTTCTGGCTGATCTCGCGCATGGGCACGCGCAGATCCGGGCGGCTGCCTTGGACATACACTTTGCGGGAATTGGGCAGCGGCTGGATGGCAGCTTCGTCCACATGGGCCTGGGCTGCAGTGAAATCTGCACGATTGTTCATGGCGTCTTCCTTGTATGAAAAGGGCGCGGGGATGCGCAAAAGACGCCATGCCAGAGGGGACGGCGGCTTCGCTTCCCTACGCCGGTGTGAACCGGATCAGGTGCAAAGGGACTCTCTCATCCGCCGAATACAGCGGAACCCCTAGCGAAACTCTATGTGGCAAGGTACTAACTTTATGCGATAATCGCAAGTTAATTTGACAGTGCGCGCGCCAGTTTGCGGCCGAATTCAAGGTGAAAATATGGATTGGGAACATGCCCGTTACTTGCTGGTAGAACAGCAAATCCGTCCTTGGGACGTTCTGGATCAGAAGGTGCTGGATCGGGTTTTGACGGTCAAACGCGAAGACTTCGTGCCGGCCGACAAAAGGGCGCTGGCCTTTGTGGATTCCGAACTGCCTATCGGCCATGACGCAACCATGCTGGCACCGAAAGTCGAAGCCCGCTTCTTGCAAGAAGTAGAGCTGCAGCCCACCGACAAGGTGCTGATTGCTGGTGCTGGCACCGGCTATCTGATGGCGCTGGCAGCCGGCTTGGCCGCCAACGTGTACGGCATCGAAATCGAACCCGCCCTGGCTTCGCAAGCTGAAGCCAATCTGGCCGCAGCGGGTGTGCGCAATACCCGCGTTATCGTCGGCGACGCCGTGCATGGTCTGACTGAGCAAGCGCCGTTTGATGTAATCATCGCCACTGGCTCTTTTGCCTCTGTGCCTGCTACGCTGAAAGATCAACTGGCCGTAGGCGGTCGCCTGATCGCGATCGTCGGCGAATTGCCAATCATGAGCGCAACGCTGGTAAAACGCGTTGACCATGGCGCGTTCAGCGAAGAAAAGCTGTTTGAGTACAACCTGCCGCGCATGAAAAACGCACCGGCAGCACCGGCCTTTCACTTCTAAGGCCGGGTTGCTCGGCAACGCAAGGGCGTGGCTGCGTGCCACGCCTTTTTTATGTAGTTACATGTATCCGGAAAGTAACAAATGCAGCAATTATCCGCGCGTGACCTCGCAGCCTGGCTGGCAGACGAAACCCGAACCAATCCGGTTTTGCTCGACGTGCGTGAGCCATGGGAATTTGCCATGTGCCACCTGGAAAACAGCCAGCCCCTGCCGATGAATGAAATCCCGTCGCGTTTTCAGGAGCTGGATGAAGACGCAGAGGTGGTGGTGATCTGTCATCACGGCATGCGTAGTTATCAGGTGGGTGTGTTTCTGGAGCGTCAGGGTTTTGGCCATGTTTACAACCTGGCCGGCGGGGTGGATGGCTGGGCGGGTGAGGTTGAGCCGGCGATGGCGCGTTATTGATATCGCTAAATAACCACAGATTGTTTTGAATTGTCAGATTCACAAGCGTATTGCTGGCGAGTTTTGTCAAAATATCTGATCATTTCTGGTTTTACGACAGAGCATGCGCACATGACGCTCTGTCGGTTTCTATCCATACCATGGACGCATTGAAATTATGATTCTGGTCACCGGCGGCGCCGGCTTTATCGGCGGTAATTTTGTTCTCGACTGGCTGGCTGAAAGCAACGAAGCCGTCATCAATCTCGACAAGCTCACTTATGCGGGCAATACCGATACGCTCAAGTGCCTTGGCGACGATTCCCGGCATGTCTTCGTGCATGGTGATATTGGCGACCGTGAACTGGTCGCTCGCCTGCTCGAAGAACATCGCCCGCGCGCGGTAGTGAATTTTGCGGCGGAGTCGCACGTTGATCGCTCAATCCACGGCCCAGGCGATTTTATCCAGACCAATGTTGTTGGTACCTTTAATTTGCTGGAATCGGTTCGCGCCTACTGGAGCGCATTGCCGGATGCGGAACGTGCGGCGTTCCGGTTCTTGCACGTCTCGACTGACGAGGTGTACGGCACGCTCGGCGCTGACGATCACCCGTTTCGTGAAACGAATGCCTACGAGCCTAATAGCCCGTACTCGGCATCCAAAGCGGCATCAGATCACCTGGTCCGGGCGTGGCATCACACCTATGGGGTGCCAGTACTGACGACCAATTGCTCCAATAATTATGGTCCGTACCACTTTCCGGAAAAGCTGATCCCGCTGGTTATCCTTAATGCCTTGGCTGGGAAACCGCTGCCTATTTATGGTGACGGCCAGCAAATTCGCGACTGGTTGTACGTGAAGGACCATTGTTCAGCCATCCGCCGAGTATTGCAGGCTGGCCGTTTGGGTGAAACCTACAATGTGGGTGGCTGGAACGAGAAAGCCAATCTGGACGTGGTTCAGCACATCTGCAGTATCCTGGACGAGTTACGCCCGCGCGAGGATGGTCAGTCCTATTTTAGCCAGATTACCTATGTAACCGACCGCCCTGGTCATGATCGCCGTTATGCGATCGATGCAACCAAGCTGGCGGATGAACTGGGCTGGAAACCGGCCGAGACATTTGAAAGTGGCATTCGTAAAACAGTGCAGTGGTACCTGGATAGCCAGGAATGGGTCCAGAATGTGACCAGTGGTGCCTATCGTGACTGGGTCAACCAGCAATACGGAAATTGAAATGACGCGGATTCTGGTTACAGGAAAACAGGGGCAGGTTGGCTTCGAATTGCTGCGCAGCCTTTCCGTTCTGGGTGAGGTCATTGCCGTTGGACGGGATGAGTGTGATCTTGCCGATGAGCATGCGGTTGCTGCTTTGCTGGATAAATATGCGCCGGACGTCATTGTAAATCCGGCTGCTTATACCGCAGTGGATCGCGCAGAAACGGAAAGAGAGATGGCGTTTGCGATCAATGCTACCGCTCCCGCCGTGATGGCCGCTGCGGCGGTAAAGTCAGGCGCACTGCTGGTACATTTCTCTACCGATTATGTATATGACGGTGACAAAGCCGGGGCGTATCTTGAGTCTGATGATACCGGTCCGCGCTCAGTTTATGGACAAAGCAAACTAGCCGGCGAACAGGCCATTGCCGCATCAGGTGCGCGGCATCTGATTTTTCGTACCAGCTGGGTTTTTGGTGCGCACGGCAATAATTTTGCCAAAACCATGCTCCGTCTGGCGGGTGAGCGCGAAAGCCTTAAAGTCGTTGCGGACCAGTTTGGCGCACCTACCGCTGCGTCTGTCATTGCGGACGTGACTGCTCAGGTTATCGGACAGTATCTGCACGCCAAGAGCACAGACGCTTTCCCCTATGGAATCTACCATTTGGCCGCTGCAGGCGAAACCAACTGGCGTGATTATGCGGTTGAGGTTGTCGACCAGGCACGCGCCCTGGGAGCTGCGCTTAAGTTAAAAGCCAGCGATATCGAGCCGATTCCCACGTCCGGCTACCCGTTACCTGCGCCTCGTCCAGCCAATTCCCGGCTATCGACCGACAAGTTGCGTGACACGTTCGGGCTGGCATTGCCTGAATGGCGCGATACGCTGCAACGCACTCTTCAATTAATGCTTTGAGAATTTTGCAATGACGACTCGTTCCAGAAAAGGGATCATCCTCGCGGGCGGATCCGGTACACGCTTGTACCCGGCGACCCTTGCGGTGTCCAAGCAGCTCCTGCCGATTTACGACAAGCCGATGATCTATTACCCGCTAAGCACACTGATGCTGGCGGGTATTCGCGATATCCTGGTGATTTCCACCCCCCAGGACACCCCGCGGTTTGAGCAACTGTTAGGTGATGGCAGTCAGTGGGGCATTAACCTGCAATACGCCGTACAGCCGAGCCCGGACGGTTTGGCTCAGGCCTTTATCATTGGCGAATCATTCATTGGTAACGATGATTGCGCGCTGGTTCTTGGCGACAACATTTTCTACGGACACGATTTTGCTGGATTGTTGGAAGATGCGGCTGCCAAGACGAGCGGTGCAACCGTTTTTGCATATCGTGTTCATGATCCAGAGCGTTACGGCGTCGTGGAGTTCGACTCCACCGGGCGAGCAATTAGTCTTGAGGAAAAACCCGCCCTGCCGAAATCAAACTATGCCGTAACTGGCTTGTATTTCTACGACAACAAGGTAGTTGAGATTGCCAAGGGGATACAACCGTCGCCACGCGGTGAGCTTGAAATTACCGATGTCAACGCTGCATATCTTGCAGTCAGTGAACTGGAAGTCCAGACGATGGGGCGGGGTTACGCGTGGCTGGATACGGGAACGCATGAATCTATGCTCGAGGCCAGCCAGTTTATTCACACCATCGAATCGCGCCAAGGACTGAAGGTTTGTTGCCCAGAAGAAATTGCATATCGGGCAGGGTGGGTGGATGCTGCGAAAATCGAAGAGTTGGCTCAACCGCTGAAGAAAAATGGCTATGGTCAGTATCTGCTGAAAATGCTGAAGGATAAGGTTTACTAATGAGAGTGATCGATACCTCGATACCAGATGTAAAAATCATCGAGCCTCAGGTCTTTGGGGATGATCGAGGCTTCTTCTTTGAGAGTTTTAACCATGACAAATTTGAACAAGCCATTGGTCGTGAGGTGAAGTTTGTCCAAGACAATCATTCGCGATCAGCAAAAGGTGTTTTGCGCGGGTTGCATTATCAGATTCAGCATCCACAGGGAAAGCTAGTGCGTGTTGTGGCTGGCGAGGTTTTTGATGTCGCAGTGGATATGCGTAAATTATCCGCAACCTTTGGCCAGTGGGTAGGTGTGACGTTGAGTGCAGAGAATAAACGGCAGTTGTGGGTTCCCGAAGGGTTTGCCCACGGATTTGCCGTGACCAGCGACTATGCAGAGTTTCTCTATAAGACCACCGATTATTGGTTCAAGGACTACGAGCGCAGCTTGGCGTGGGATGATCCCGAGTTGGGGGTCGTTTGGCCATTGAAAGAGGCGCCGATTATTTCGGATAAAGACGCGCAGGGTCTGTTATTCGCGGCAGCTGAGGTTTATTAAAAATGCAGCAGTTTTCGACGTCACCGATTGCATTGATACACAGCCTCTATCAAAACAGAAATCTGATTAATGCATTAGTTAGACGGGAAGTTGTAGGTCGTTACCGAGGTTCAATGTTTGGGACGCTTTGGTCTTTCATTAATCCTCTAATCATGCTGTGCGTATACGGTTTCTTTTTTAGCGTTGTATTCAAAGCGCGCTGGGCTGGCGGCAATGGCACAAAAAGTGAATTTGCTCTTATCCTATTTATCGGGATGATAGTATTTAACGTTTTTGCCGAATGTTTTAATAGAGCGCCTGGACTGGTTGTTTCTAATTCCAGTTACGTTAAACGGGTAGTGTTTCCATTGGAAATATTGCCAGTGGTTGCTTTAGGTGCTGCTTTTTTTCATTTTATTGTCGGGTTTGTTGTCTGGTTAATGTTTTATATAGTTGTTGAAGGGTTGCCTCATCCTTCGTTATTGCTTTTGCCCGTAATACTTTTACCTTTTGCGCTTTTTATTCTTGGTCTGAGTTGGATTATCGCATCTCTAGGGGTCTTTCTAAGAGACGTATCGCAAGTGGTAGGGGTTTTGACAACCGCTTTGATGTTTTTAACCCCGATATTTTTTTCGGCCGCCTCGTTGCCCGCGCAGTATCAGGTTTTGATTCATCTAAACCCAATCGCGGTAGTTGTCGAAATGGTGAGATCTGTTGCGATATTTGGAGTCGGTGTCAATTTGAAGTTGTTTGCTTTGTGCGCAGTAATGAGTGGGTTGACGTGCTGTATTGGTTTCGCTTGGTTTCAAAAAACAAGAAAAGGTTTTTCCGATGTCCTTTGAAGAGCAGGGTGTTGATGTCTCCGCTATAAGCCAGAGCATTGCAATTCAAGTGGAGGGATTGGGAAAGTGTTATCAAATCTACGAAAAACCGCGTGACCGACTTCTGCAGATGCTCGCGCGTGGCAGAAAAAAGCTTTATCGCGAGTTCTGGGCTCTGAGTGGAGTCTCCTTTAGTGTAAAGAGAGGCGAGACGGTTGGTATTATTGGCCGAAATGGTTCGGGCAAGTCCACACTATTGCAGATGATTTGTGGGACACTCAATCCCACATTGGGCGGAATAACAGTTAACGGTAAAGTAGCCGCTTTACTTGAGTTGGGGGCAGGCTTTAATCCAGAGTTTAGCGGGCGAGAGAACGTCTATATGGCAGCTTCGCTCTATGGCCTTAGCCGATCACAAATTGATCAGCGCTTTGGTAAAATTGCAGCGTTCGCTGATATCGGAGATCATCTTGATCAGCCGGTGAAAAATTACTCAAGCGGGATGTACGTTCGGCTCGCTTTTGCGGTCATCGCTCACGTAGATGCGGATATTCTGGTGATAGATGAGGCTCTTGCAGTTGGTGACGCGGTATTTACCCAAAAATGTATGCGGTTTATCCGGCAATTCAGAGAGAACGGCACTTTATTATTTGTAAGTCATGATATGACTTCGGTTCTTAATCTATGCGAGCGTGCTATTTGGCTTCACGAGGGTAAGGTTAGACAAATTGGGCACGCGAAGCTCATTGCGGAAGAGTATTTGCAGTACACTCTTCAACAGGTTTACGGGGGGGATGCCAGTCTTGAAGCCTTTAAAGGCCGAGAGGCAGATGAAGGCAAAGAGCAGGACGAGCAGCAGTTTGTAACCGAAATAGATCAGCCCCCTGTCATTGACTATAACAGCCAATATTCAGTTGACGAGAACCTCACTGAAGCCAACGGATGGAAAACGGGCTCTGGTGAAATATTATCAGTCGAGCTTGGTCGGGTCGATGAGGCTGTATCTATAGTATTTGAGGGGGGCGAAAAGGTGCGCCTGGTTATTCGCGCCATTGCACATCAACCGTTGGAAAGCCCGATTATCGGCTTTCTTTTAAGAGACCGATTAGGGCAGGATTTGTTTGGCGAAAACACCATCCCGTTTACCACATCACATCCACGAGCAATGCAATCGGGGCAGACGTTTTGCGCTGAATTTGTGTTTCGGTTGCCAATGTTGCCAAATGGGCAATATGTAATGATGACTTCACTGGCCGACGGTGACCAATACAGCAACATTCAGCATCATTGGTTGCATGATGCCGTCGTCCTCAATGTGTCCTCCAGCAAAATTCGGTGGGGCTTGGTGGGCATTCCCTTTGAAAAAGTTGTGTTGAATTAAATTTCATGAATTCACTAATTGAACTCTATCGCCAGCATGCAGGAAAGGTATCAGATAAATGGATGCTGTATTTAACTGAATATGATCGATTGCTTTCTGGCTATCGAGAACAGCAGATTAGTTTGTTGGAAATTGGAGTGCAGAATGGTGGCTCGCTAGAGGTGTGGGGTAAATATTTTCCTCAGGCACGACACTTCATTGGATGCGACATCAATCAAGATTGCTCAGTTCTTTCTTATGACGACCCTCGCATCTCTTTGATCCTTAGCGATGCGAATTCGGACGCCGCAGAGTTGCAGATTGCTTCGATTGCTCCACTGTTCGACGTCATTATCGATGATGGATCGCATACTTCTGCAGATATCGTCAGATCCTTTGCTCGCTATTTTGAGCGCCTGAAGGAGGGTGGGCTCTTTATCGTAGAGGACCTCCATTGCAGCTATTGGCAGGAATTTCAGGGAGGGCTCTATTATCCTTATTCCTCACAGGCATTTTTCAAAAAGCTAGCGGATATAGTTAATCACGAATTCTGGGGCATTGAAAAATCCAGAGTTAGTTTTCTTGACGGATTTGCGGCAGAGTTTGGATGCCGGTTTGAAGAGTCTGTTTTAGCTAAGGTGCACTCCGTCGAGTTTATAAACTCAATGTGTGTTATCCGGAAATATGCGCCGGAAATGAATGTACTTGGTGGTCGTTTTATCGCGGGTACGAAAGAGCAAGTAGTTCCTGGTCACTTAGAGCTTAAAGGCGTGCATCTGGTTGGGCCGAGCCAGACCGGAAATACGTGGTCAGCGCTGGAAAAAGCACCGGAAGAAATGTGGGCACCGCTGCGCACCGAACTCGCTCGGGTGCAGGAACAAGTCACATCTTTACAGGCGCAGCAGATGGAGATGGTGAAAAGAAGCGATGCTGATGCTTCTTTTATACAACAATTGCGGAGTCGGGTTGAGCTTCTCGATGCCGAATTAAACGAATGGTCGGCAAAGGCTGCCACTCAGCAGCAGCGCGTATCTGAAATTTTGGGTTCACGTAGTTGGAAGATAACTGCACCGTTACGTATGTTGGCTGGTTTGCTACGGCGTAAGCCGTAAGTTGATGGATGGTGCTAGACACACCAATCCATTACATGCGATGCATTTTCAGGGTTAATTCCGATGTTTGAAAAAGACATTAAGGCAATTTCGTTTTATTTACCCCAATTTCACCCCGTGAAAGAGAACTCCGAGTGGTGGGGTGAAGGCTTTACCGAGTGGACCAACGTAGCTAAAGCGGTTCCGAATTTTGATGGGCATTACCAGCCTCATATACCAAGTGACCTTGGCTTCTATGATTTGCGCCTTGTAGATAACATGCGTAAACAGGCACAACTGGCTGAGTCTTATGGCATATACGGCTTTTGTTTTTACTATTATTGGTTTGATCAGCGACGAATTTTGGAGCTACCTTTAAATCAGTATCTAGCGAGTGATATTGATTTTCCGTTTTGCTATTGCTGGGCAAATGAAAACTGGACAAGGACGTGGGATGGCCTGGACAAAGAGGTATTGCTGGGGCAGCAACATTCCGATGAGGACGACACGGCATTTATTCGCAACTTGTTACCGGTTTTTGCAGACCATCGCTACATCAAGGTAGATGGCAAGCCGATGTTGCTGGTTTACCGTGTTGACCTTTTCCCCGATATGCAGCGAACTGCCAAAATCTGGCGTGAAGAAGCGAAAAAGGCTGGGTTCCCCGATTTGCACCTCTGCGCGGTGCAATTTTATGGAATTGACGATCCAACAGAGTACGGTTTTGACGCAGCTGTGGAGTTTCCTCCGCATAAATTTGTTGGGCCGGAAAATAGGCCAGATGTTATCCCGCCGATTGCCAACAGCCGGTTCACTGGCGGACTGGTTGATTACCGCAAAGTGATGGCTCAGGGGATGCAACGACCAACGCAATCCTATCGTTGGTATCGAGGTATTGTTCCATCTTGGGATAACACTGCGCGTCGCCAACATACCGCTCACACGCTGATTTATTCCAGCCCCAAGTTATTCCGGTTCTGGTTGCAATACCTGGTCGACTTTACCCGTAAATATAATCCCGAAGATGGCCAATATGTATTCATTAATGCATGGAACGAGTGGGCGGAAGGTGCGCATCTGGAGCCAGATCTGAAGTACGGCCACGCCTACCTTGAGGCTGTTCAAAAAGCACTAAACGGGAAAAAGCTTGATCTTGCAGACTACATGGGCAACGCTGACCTTTCTGGGTTTTTACTTGCTCAACTTACTCCAGATGAACGCGCGGTGGTGCAAAGGGCCTTAGGCCTTGAGATGGCCGCACCAGTTACCATCTACGCTGCAGCAGGGACATCCGCTCTACGGTATCGTGATATTTTGCGCATCAAATTTCCGACTTGCTATCGCTTATTGCGTAAGCTTTATTCGCTCACTCGTTGAACGGATTGCCCTCTATGAAACGTGTCGCAATCATTGCCCATTACGATGTGAATGGTGTCATTGACGCTTATCTCAAGCGCTTGCTGGAACAAGTCGCGTCTTTGTGCGACCGGGTCGTGCTTGTAAGCACTTCGGGCCCCATGGATACCTTCTCGGTGCTTCCGGCCGGTGTAGAAGTAATCTCCCGTGAAAATAAGGGTTATGATTTTTGTAGCTATCGTTTTGGTATCGAAGCGATTGATGGGATTGAGCAGTATGATCAATTGCTGGTCTTGAATGACAGCTTTTATTGCGGCCCGAGGTTTGATCTTGCCAAGCTGCTGTCTTCCACAAACGGTGATATTGTTGGATTAACCGCGAGCCGACAGTTTAACTTTCATCTTCAAAGCTATTTTCTGGTCTTCAATAAGCGTGCGATACAATCGCGGTGGTTCTGGCAATTCTGGGCGCGAGTTGTGCCCTTGAAAGACAAGCTGCAAATCGTTTTTAGATACGAGATTGGCCTTAGTCAGACGGCAATGGATGCCGGACTGAATCTGACCAGCATCTTGCTCGTTCAAGATGCTTCCGAGCCCTCCTCTAATCCAGTTCACCAGATGTTTGAATTGGTCTATCGGGAGCTCGGGATTATCAAGGTCGATTTATTTCGGTTAAATATTCAGAGTAAATCGGTAGCAGAAGTTGTCCAAAATGATGATTTTGCGCAATTGATAATTTCTCATCAGGAGCGTACAGCCAAGCATTATGAAGGAAAAAAACTTTCATTCGACAATACAGTGCAGTTGGCTGGGGGCTTCTTCGATTTTGTGCGTAGTGGAGATCGGAAAGCATCAGTTGCAGTAGTTCTGCACTTGTTTTATCCCGAGTTGGCCGCAGGAATAGCTGAATATCTTGAACGCATCCCCGTCGATGTGGATTTGTATATTTCAATAACAAATTACGCACACTTGGACGAGATTGTTGCTGCTTTCCGCCGGCGTGTGAATTCGATATATGTATATGTTGTTGAGAATAGAGGGCGCGATGTTCGTCCGTTTCTACTTCTGTTAAAGAATGCCAACCTTTTGCAATATACCGCAGTGCTCAAAATTCATGGCAAGAAGAGTAAGTATAGTGAGCGGGGAGACGAGTGGCGCGACGCACTCTTAAGTGGTCTTTTACCCCAAGGCAAGAATAATAATCTCGGAAGGATGTTGCGCAGGTTTGAGAAGGATCCCACCTTGGGAATCGCCGCTCCCCGTAGCTCCTATCTTTCAAACGAGAACTATTGGGGAGCCAATAAGTCCCGCATTTTTGAATATGGCGGGCGACTGGGTCTTACGCCTGACCAGATTGAGTTGTTTTTCGTTGGGGGAACCATGTTCTGGTTTTCCCCCAGAGCGCTGCTGCCATTGGTCAATATAATTAGAGACGAAGATTTCGAGTCTGAAAATGGTCAGCAAGACGGTACATTGGCGCATGCGACAGAAAGGCTCTTTTGTCTCGCTGCCCATAGCAATGGCATGTCCTGCACTTATATTGACAGCCTGGATGAGCGCGCGGATAGCGTGCGAGTTGGAAGTAACCGCATCATTGTATTGCCACATTAATTAATCATGCACCGTATCTATGCTTTTTATTTCCCCCAGCTTTATAGCATTCCGGAAAATGATCTATGGTGGGGAGAAGGATTCACTGACTGGAAACTAGTCCAGCAGGCAAAACCAAATTTTCCTGGGCATATGCAACCGCGAGTACCGGCCTTAGGGTACCTCAATCAATCGCTTCCGGAGGTGATTGCCAAGCAGGGCCGTTTGGCAGCGCAATACGGCGTAAGCGGATTCAATTTCTATCATTATTGGTTTGACGATCGTCCTCTGTTAGAGAAACCGTTAGAAAATCTGCATGCAGACAGCAGTATCCCGGTCGAATTCATGTTGACTTGGGCCAATGAAAGCTGGACCAGACAGTGGATTGGCAAACCTAATGATTATCTAATCAAGCAGACTTATCAGATGGATAGTAATGGGTGGATGCGACACTATCGTTACCTCGCCCGATTCTTTGCTGACCCGCGATATGTAAAGGTTGGCAATGCACCCGTATTTTGCATTTACAGGCCAGAACTAATTCCGGATTTGCCGCAACGGCTTGAAGCATATCGGCAATTTGCGCGGGCTGATGGATTTAGCGATCTTCATATCTTGGCTTGTCGTGCATACGATATAGCAGGTACGGGGCAGTGGACCCAATTATTCAATGGTGTTATCAATTTTAATCCTCGTTATATCTTAAATCGTTATTTGCGCAAAGTAAGTTACCTTCAGGCAAAAGGTGAAAAATTGCTGCGAGTTTTACCGGAGCGGATTCAATCCGCGATGGTTGGATTTTTACGAAATAAACAAAATTATTCAGTATATGATTATCAAGAATTTCTGATGAGGTTGGCAAATCCAGCTGACGCAATCTGCGGCGGTTTGCCAGCTTACTCCTCCGTATTTCCAGATTGGGATAATACAGCCCGTTATTCTGAGCGCGCGACACTATTTCGCAATGCCAGCCCTGCGGCTTTTCGTGACGCGTTACGAATTGTGAAAGGGCAATTGAGTCCTCGTCATCAACCTTGGGTATTTATCAATGCTTGGAATGAATGGTCCGAGGGGGCTTATTTGGAGCCGGATAAAATTACCGGTTTGCGGTATTTACATGAGCTTTTAAGTTAACTAGATTGATCAATGAAAAACCCATAGCAAACAAAAAAGACCGTATTTGAATTTTTGAAGGCGTGTATGCGAGAATGCACGCCTCAAATTTATTAGGATATTGGACACCCTGGAGTAAAGGACTTTTGCCTATTTTTATATATATATATCATGCAAGTGTAAATCTCGTTTTTTTCACCATGACTTTCCCAAGTGCTAACGCCGCCGCCATTCACAGATTGAATGTTTCCAGACGTGAATTCCATTGAATCTACATCAAAATAATAATATTTGTTGTCTTCCAATGCGGCCAAAGAAAAGCGTTGAACAAACTGAGTACCCTTTGCCCCTTCCAATCGCAACTCGGCGTCTCCAGGGTTTTGCCTACCATAGGTGCCGAATAATATTCCAACTCGCATGAGGTTGAGGTGTACATTCTTTTGCGGCAATTTCAATAAAATCGAAATGGGAGCCGATAGCGTGAGTTGGTTACTGGGTTCTTTCGAAGATTTATAGTCTGAGCCTGGGATGCCAATTTCACTCTTGCTGAGAAACCCACATGTAGCTTTATTGATGTATTTCGTTGGAACCTCCATCAGCCATCCTGGTTGGTCCGGATATATTTGTATTAGCGAGGTCGACCCCATTTTTTTTGACGGCATACTGAAACATATCTGATCGGAAAAATTTAAAGCGGTTTTTATGGGAAACTTTGGCGGAGTTGACTCAAAGATGATCTCGCTATAAATGACGTGCACACCAATTGCTATTAAACCCAGAGTTATGCACAATATTTTCCCGATTTTTGCTCGGAAAAATTGCGCTACGCATATTGTGACAAGGAACAATACTAAAGCGTTCAGTCCCATGAAATACCTGTCAGGGAACGTGGTTTGGTAATTCGCAAGTAGCCCGGTTAATCCGGGCCGATTCGCAATAGTCGCGGTGTCGTAGACTATCAACGCAAGGAAGGTTAGTAAAATTAACTGCCGCGCTTCGGTATTGGCTGATCGCTTGTAAGCCAGCCAGAAAAATACGAATGCTGAGATAGAACATATGATCGAGAGTGTGTTGGATAAATTTCCATACCAAGGAAACGCGAAAGGATAGATCAACGGCCTAGCGAAAAGGCCTTCAATGATGTTGCTCTCAACAAGACTTCCCCGAACACCTCCACTCCCTCCCATACGAGGCAATAAATAAATAAGCAGAATAACGAAAGGGATTGTTAGGGATAATGTATTTTTTATAGGGGTTAAGGTAATTGGAAATTTTTTAAACTTATCAATTAAATATATAAATACCACCGCCATTACCACGGGGTTTGTGGCAGCGCAAAGAAATAAAATCAAATCGATTGCTAAGCGCGCCAATTTAAATGTGACTTTGTCCCGCCAAAAAAGCAACATTACCGCTAAGAGCGGCATGTAAAATCCTATTTGTAATATTCGCCCTATTATTTCGTTTTGTGTTATGCCTAGAGGGATGAAAATGAATAGTAAGAACCCAGCTAGCGAAAAGGATAAATTAGTAATTCTCTTTATCGTGAAGAAAATTAACGTTGCTATCGCTGATAGGAAAAAATAGGAAACAAATGCAATGGCCTCAGGCAGAAGGGATAAGGGGTTGCCGCTGGCAATGGTACTAATAACCGTTGAGAGCAATAAAAGTAATATATTGATTACCACCAAATAATCCGGCCTTGCATGGATCAATGTGTTCATCCAGCCATTACTGAGTCCTTGACCAACCCATACTCCATCTTCGGCGTATATTATTGGATTTATAATTGGATCTGGGTTGCGCCAAAAAAGCAGTGCGGCCCCCGAAATAATTAAAAGTACGGCGAACGAGATTCGCGATGTCTTTCCCTGCGGGAAGTTATTAGCGAATGAATTGAAAGACATCATGATGGATTGTATTTCCCGGCGCAAGCGGAGAGCAAAATCGAAAATACAGATAGATTCCCTCTGAGAGAGCTAATTTTTGTAGGAACTTCCCCTTCGGGATATCGCCTGGTCGTCGGGAGCTCAATGCAACGATATCCGAGTTTCGGGGCCCTATACGAAAGATAGGCAAGTAACTCATACGTCATAAAAATATCGCGGAAGGGGGCGATCTTCGGGTCAAGTAGCATACTTCTGCTGTATGCCCGGAAGCCTTGGGTTGTATCTGTCCACTTGAAGCCGGAAGCGAGGCTCAGCAACGGGGCATGAATAAACTTTATAGCAAAATTTCGTGATTTAGGGGTGTTCTCTGCCATGCCACCGGCAATGAACCGTGAGGCTTGAACGAAATCTACCCCCTCCTTAAGTGCACGGATGAAGTCTGGTATCGCTGCGGGATCGTCTTTGTCATTGCCGTCAATGCTTATGATTCCCTCATAGCCCTGCTCCAGAGCAAATGCATAAGCGCAGCGAAGTTGAGCACTCAACTTGCCTTGCCCCGTTTTTATCAAGAGCCCGCGCACCCCGTGATGACGCAAAAAACTTGTTTCTAGCGAGTTGTCAGTACTCCCGCCATCTACAATGATTATGTCTGCGATGTCACAGATATTCAGCGCACGCATTCTTGAAAGCAAATTCTGGATTCGCTTGCCTTCATTTATAACTGGGATAATGACACACCACGCGCTTTGCCGACCAAGCCATAACGAGGTATCAAATGTTGGAACTTGCCATCCGCTGCGAGTTGTCGGGGTAATATCAAGCTGCATTATTGTTTCCTATGCATAACGCTTCAAGCGATGCGAGCAGTAATTAGAGCAACACCCGCAATGATCAACAAAATTCCTGCGCCTGTTGTCCAAGGGAACGGTTCGCGAAAGATGACGAACGAACACAAAGCGACGGTAGCAATAGCTCCCGCGGTTAGTATTGGGTGAGCTATATTGAGAGGCAATCGGGCCAGCGCGGCTGTGTAGAGCAGAAATGCTGCGCCGTAAAGTCCCAAGCCTGTCCAGAATGGCCAATTCTTGAATATGACCAACGGTTCGCTGAGCGTTGGAAGCTTTCGAGGGGGCATCATAGCAATCTTGACCAACACACTGGCAGACGCATTGGCTGCTATTCCAAAAATTAGAATGAGCCATTTCATTGGCGAGTCCCGCCTTCATTGTCCCTGTAGAAATGAATCGCAAATTTTAGCGCGCGCTCAATCGACGCATTGTGGGGTTCAGTTTTTGTGGCCAGCATTTCAATAGTTACCACTTGACTTGGTAAGTATTGTTTGAGGGCCTTAAATACGTTGGCGTGATCTGTTCCTCCTTCGCCGAGTGGGAGTAGATCAGGCTCGCTCGCATGAGTGTGCCCAATGAGAGGGGCATAATCCTCCAGAACCTCTTTGGGGTTTTCGCCATTAATGTTAAGCGCCCCGGTATCAAATTGCATTCTGATTGCGGGATGGGCGATTGACCGTACTAATTGTGCAGTCTCTTTGCTGGTGGTCATGAAATTGGCGCCATATCTCACGGGATTGGGTTCAAGGCAAATCTCCACGCCGCTGGAGTGAGCAATATCACCGAGGCGTTGGAAAAAGGGTATCGCTATGTCCGTTGCTTCGTGATCGGAGAGGCCAGAGCGGTCTCTGTTTTTGGGTGAGCCGAATACGAGTCGTGTGCTACCCAGAAGCGCCCCGATACGGCACACAGCGGAAAGATGCTCCAGCATTGCCCGTTGGGAATTATGCGGGCCGAAAACATTAAGACCTGAAGTACCGAAGAGTAGGGCCTGCATGCCCGTAATGGCTATCCCTCGTTCAGACCACCATCGTTTCACCCGGTTAATATCTTGATCCGTTGCCTTTTCTGGGTCGGGGAAGTACTTTCCTGGCGCTATATCAATCGCGTCGACATCGAAACGTTGGAGTAGCTGGGCTATGCCCTCATCCTCTGCGGGGTCCCATGCAATGTTCGATATGGATAGCCTCATGGCTTCATCTCCTGCGCGATGGTGACCGATTCTGTTTGCGCATAGGCTCGAATTGCCAGAATTACTTCTCGCCTATTGTATTGATATTTCCCCAGTGCCCCAAAAGCCGCCGCGTGGAGGGTTTGCATATCGTATGCCACTGGTTCGCGTACCAATCGCTGGTCAAACGCTTTGCTAAAACCTTGATTGAAAGCCTCAGCAACACTGATCGGTTCTGATGTCAGATGGATTAGTTGCAGACCTGCATCAAGCGCAATTTGGATGTCATACCAGAGGTTTACCATTGGATAGAACTGAAAAATATTTCGGCTTTCTATAGCGCTAAGATTATTATTATTCAATAAGTCAAATAGCACGTTCTTGCGAAGCCCGGAGCCAACGAGCCCCGGCAAACGTACGATAAGGTGATTCGGAAAATGTCCTGCAACGAATTTCTCGAGTCGCCGTCTATGTAGCCCATAAGCGTGAAGCCCCGCTTCATCTACTATAGAGTCTTCATCGACGCCTCTGGAATCTTTGAATACATCTACTGTACTGATTAGTATGAATTTTTTACATTCAACTGTACTCAAATGAGCAATCAGGCTGTCGATTTTCTGGAGGTCGGCTCCGGGTTCCTGATTTGCTATCCATTTCTGTGCCGGTGCGCCGGCACAGACTACAGTATCGAATGATTCTCCATTGATGTCGGCGATGTTTGTTGAACGATACAATGACTCAAAATCAGCTTGCTTAAGAAGGGTACTACCCACAAAACCGGAAAAACCTATTAACGCATTGGCCATTTTTTACTCCCAATTCAGTATGCGCATGAATTCAAATTCGGCTAAAAATTTCCTCGTCCAATTTTTCAAGCACGTCATATATATTGTCAATTTTTCCACCAAGCACCGAATAGCAGCCAGGTAGTTCAGGATGTTTTTCAAACAGAATTGGCCTTCCGTCGTCCCCTTCATTTTTTACTAAAACTGTTTTTACTTCGAAGAGGGACTCGATATATTTGGCATTTAGCACAGAAGGTAGATAGCGGCCAACATCCCTAACCATGCGATCGACACGGGTTGCACGGTTGTATTGATTCAGTTTTTCATAAGGGTTGAGCCCATTTTTGTCATTCCAATGCATGTGGGGGGTGTAACGGACATGGGAGAGCGTATGGAGCCCACGTGCTGGAAACGGCATCATCGAGAAGAATGGTCCATCCATCACTGTGATGCCCACTCCCGCAAGCTCAGGAGGAGCCCGCATCAGTGCCATTTCGGTAATTTCGTGCTTTAAGCCGGTTTGCGTGCCTATATAATCGCCCTTGAACTGATTAAGTCCGCTATATGTGCAGTTGAATACATATTGGCTGGCGATGATCTCTTCAATCCCATCACTTCGTTGGATGGTGGTATATAGGCCGCCTTCGGGACACATAGAAATTGCAGTGACGTTAGTTCGAAGTTCAGTTTGCACACCGCATTCCCTGAGCTCATTTTCCGCCCAATTGGCTAATTTGGTGCTGTCAAAGGCATATTCTTCGACAAGAAACACGTCTTCTATCAGTCGGGGTTCAAATAGGTCACGAAGCGAGGGCTCGGCAGGGAGAATTTTTGCGCCGATTTCGTGACAGAAACGTTCAAATTGGCGAGCTGTGACTTTGGAGTTTCGACGCGCAATTGCGTATAGCTTGGTAAAATCTTGCTTAATCGCATTTGGCCAATCTTTTACGAATCTGGGCAAATTGACTTGGCTTCGATAGGCAGTCGTAAAACTACGTGGGTAGTGATATCCGTTATGAACGCGCGCTTGATTGTTATACGAGGCCCTGCAAAGAAGCGCGGCCTCGCGTTCTACTACGACAATGCGTTTGAAACCACGCTGCTTGGCGAGGTAGATGGCAATCGCGGAACCATAAAACCCCCCTCCGATAACAATTGCGTCCAAGCTTGCATCTCTGGGGGGCATCAGAAAAGACGCCCCGACGTAACGGAGGGCAGTTTTGTTGCCACTTCTTCGATATTTAATTTCTCATGCCGAGTCAAACGTGCGCTGGTGAATTCCTGTGCAACATGGTAGGGCGGGCCCTCGTTTGAAAGGCTTACCATTTGTAGAATGTATTCACCCAAGACAAGGAGAACAAGTGAGATAAGAAAAAACATGCCAGATTGCTGCAGCGATAAGCTTATCCAGCCGGGGGCAACATTCGTCTTCAATAAGCCGACGGCAACAACGTATATAGAATAGAGCAGGTTCGCTGCGGCCCCAAATAGCGAAAGCGATGTTACGAGCCGCATCGGCGCGCGGGTCGTCGATACCAGCAACCTCATGCCGCGGTCGATACTCTCTCCCAGTCGCTTAGTCGGAGGGCTTTGCGGTGGCGAGCTATATTCGAGGTTGACTCGCGTGAAGCCACCTGTGACAGGGAGGTGGCGATATGTCATCGCCGGTTGCGGGTGCTGAAGAATGAAATTGACTATTTTTTTGCTTAAAACTCGATATTGTGGAGCCTCTTTGGCCAGATGGACTCCATTGAAATATTTATAGAGGCCATTGAAAACGGCATATGAGACTCGATAAGTCAAGGCGGGAGCCGCTTTGCGTTGATTGCTGGCAAATACGACATCGGCGCCACCGACAGCTTTATCAAGCATTTCCAGCAAAAACTCGACACCGTCTGCTAATGGGTCAACAACGGCAATGAAATCACCCAAAGCGTTTTCTAGTCCAACCCACGACGCCGTGTCTGCGTCGACCTCTTTGGTCAGTGCGTAAATCTGTAAGTTTGGCAGCCCATTTTCGCCAGTAAGAAGTTTAAGCATGGAAACGCTATCGTCATCTGACGCGTTATCAATCACGATTAGCTCATAATCGCTAACATGCGAGGCGATACACGTTGCCGCGCTGGATAGTAAGTTTTCAATCGTGGCGGACTGGTTGCGTACAACGAACACGACTGACAAAAAAACCGGAAAAGGTACCATTTAAACTCCGTTGAAACGATCGCGGCCTAAAACGACAGTTCTATCGCCGCATTACGCCCAACCATTTTACTTTCTGCGGTTGGAGGTGTCACCCAAATTGGCGTGCTCACGGCCCTGTTGAGGTGATTCATTTGGCGCAATGGCGGTCGTTCGAACAGATTGCGGTTTTCGGAGCGCTCCCTTTGCACGTGTTTTTTTGGGGGGGCTTGTGTGGCTCCAGCTGCTCTCCTGCATTGGGCGGGCGACTTTTGAGATCACACGCCGAGGCTTGTGCCTGAGGCTTCCTGGGTCAGCGCGACTCAAGTTGACAGGTGAATAAGTGTGTGGAGTCAAATGGCTAGCTAATTTGAAGACGATTTTGGTGTTATGTGAAGACGGCGCAGTCACTTATAATGGGAGGAAAGCCGAATGAGCTCGTAACTTGATTGATTCAGAAAGCGACTGATATATACATTTTTATACGCTTTGGTTTCCTCTTTAAGAGGGATCTCAGATTTTAAATTTAGCTTGTTAGTCAAGCTAGGCTTGGTGCCGAGACACAGATGGGCAAGCCAAAAA
Source organism: Silvimonas sp. (assembly GCF_031291215.1). NCBI lineage: Bacteria > Pseudomonadati > Pseudomonadota > Betaproteobacteria > Neisseriales > Chitinibacteraceae > Silvimonas > Silvimonas sp. Next base: position 76,020 of record NZ_JARLJK010000142.1, on the reverse strand, counting down.
TGAGCGCCCCCTCCCTTGCGATTCGGATGTCGGGACATAGTAAGAGCAACGCGCTTTTGGCGCGCTGCTGCTCCGGGTTGACAATAGCAGGCACTGATATGACGACGTACCGATGAAGACCATTCCGATACTTACCATTTCGGTTGTGGTTTATAAAACCCCGACTGAGCAGCTTTTGCCCTTGTTTGCTTCAATATTGCAACTGGAAAATATTGCCGTCTGTGTGGTCGATAACTATGGAGATCCGGCATTAGAGGCCGAAGTAAGTGGGCGAGACTGGACCTATGTTAGGCCCCCGTCCAACTTGGGCTATGGCCGGGCGCACAATCTAGCTTTCAGTTACTTGAGGCCACTCCAGGCTGAATTTCATCTGGTTGTCAATCCGGACATCAGCTTTGAAGCTCAGGGAATGCAAGCAATGATCTCGCATATGCGAGATCATCCGGAGGTGGGACAGTTGATGCCGCGCATAGTGTTCCCCGATGGGCGCCAGCAATTTCTGTGTAAATTGTTGCCCACACCCGCTGATTTGATATTGCGGCGATTTTTGCCGAGTGGGCAACTAAAGCGAGCATTGCGTGATCGTTACGAATTACGCAAGTGGTCTTATGCTGAGGTTGCAGATATTCCTTCTTTATCTGGCTGTTTTATGCTTTTGAGATCTATGGCCTTTGAGGAGTGTGGTGGGTTCGATGAACGGTACTTTATGTATCTTGAAGACTTGGATATATGTCGACGGATTGGAATGCGGTGGCGCACCCGGTATTTTCCGTTAGTTCAAGTTACTCATGCATATGCTCGAGGTTCATATAACAACGCCCGTATGCTTACATATCACGTGGCATCAGCAATTCGGTACTTCTCTCGCTGGGGATGGGTGTTTGATTCTTACAGAAAGATGAGAAATAAAAAGGCTAAAATCGAGCTTGGTCTGTGAAACCGGTCCATAATGATTAACAAATTCGTCTAAATTTAATTAAAGAAAGAACTGCCGCGTGCTCCCAATTGTCTTTTCCTTTGCAGTAGCTTTTCTAGTGTCTATGTGGCTGGTTCGTAGTAGCCATCTTCATGGGCGCTTTAGTGCTGATTCAGATTTGCGTGGGGTGCAAAAATTCCATGTTTTGCCGGTTCCGCGGATAGGTGGGCTGGCCATCGCCGCCGCGCTCGTGGCGTGCTGGGCCGCGCAATGGTATCGGGGTAAACCGGATCATTTTTTCTTTCTGCAGTTATTCTTGGTAGTCCTGCCGGCATTTGGCAGTGGCCTGTTTGAAGACATCAGCAAGCAAGGCGGCGTTAAGCTCCGGATGGGCTGTATGATCATATCTGCCATACTCGCATGGTGGCTGTTGGACGTTCGTATAACTCGCATCGATGTTCCTATGCTGGATACGATTCTCGGTATTCCGGCCATTTCATTACTGTTTTCGGTGGTCGCGCTGGCTGGCGTAACTAACGCGATGAATTTTATCGATGGTTACAACGGTTTGGCGTCAGCAGTTGCCGCCATCATGCTGGCCGGGATTGGTTACGTTGCATTTCTGCAGGCAGATCTGCTGGTCTGGGCACTGTCTGCCGCGGGTATTGGCGCCTGCCTCGGTTTCCTCTTCTGGAACTGGCCGCGCGGTTTGATTTTTCTGGGCGATGGTGGCGCGTATATTCTTGGGTTCTGGATTGCATCACTTGCAATCTTGCTAGTAGCACGGAACCCACAAGTTTCGCCTTGGTTTGCCTTCCTGCTCGTGAGTTATCCTGTGGTGGAAACCATCTTTACCGTGCTCCGGCGCTTGTCGCGGCAGAGCAACCCGGGAATGCCCGATGCGGCCCATCTACATCAATTGGTGTACAAGCGGTTGATGCGCTGGACCGTAGGAAGTCCGGACCCACGCCATAAAGTTTTTCGCAATTCGATGACTTCTCCCTATTTATGGCTATTGTCATCGCTTGGTGTTATTCCCGCAGTTTTACTTTGGAATAATACTCTGGCATTGCAGTGCTCGGCTCTGATGTTTGTTCTTGCATACATTTGGCTGTATCGGTGCATTGCCCGCTTTCGTGCCCCGCGATGGTTGGTGGTGCGGCGGCGGCGGCCTCCGCGGCAGTGATGGAAGAGTGGAAGTATCTTCTACTCCATCAAAAGTAGCCACTGGCTAAATCAGCACCACATCAAACTGCTCCTGCGTATACGCTGTCTCTACCTGCAAATAAATCGGCTTGGCGATAAAGTCCACCAGTTGCGCCAGGCTGGCAGACTCTTCATCCAGAAACATATCAATCACATTCTGTGACGCCAGGATGCGGTATTCGCGGGCTTTGAATTGGCGTTCTTCGCGCAGGATTTCGCGCAGGATTTCGTAGCAGACGGTTTCGGCGGTGCGGATCTGGCCGCGGCCCTGGCAGGTGGGGCAGGGTTCGCAGAGGACGTGTGCCAGGCTTTCGCGAGTGCGTTTGCGAGTGATCTCGACAAGGCCAAGGCTGGTGAAGTTGGAGACCGTCACTTTGGTGCGGTCGCGGCCGATGGCTTTTTGTAGTTCGTCCATCACGGCGTTGCGATGGGTGTCGTTGTCCATGTCGATGAAGTCGACGATGATGATGCCGCCAAGGTTGCGCAGGCGCAGCTGGCGGGCAATGACGTGGGTGGCTTCCAGGTTGGTTTTGAAGATGGTGTCGTCAAACGAACGATGGCCGACAAAGCCACCGGTGTTGACGTCGATGGTGGTCATGGCTTCGGTTTGATCGATGATCAGGTAACCACCAAACTTCAGATTCACGCGGCGGGCCAGCGCGCGCTCGATCTCGGCTTCGACGCCATAAAGTTCAAACAATGGGCGCTCGCCTGAATAATGCTGTACACGTGGGAAGACGTCGGCTACAAAGGCTTGGGCGAATTCGCGCATCTTCTGCACGTTCTCACGTGAATCCACCAGTACTTCTTCGGTCTCACTGTTCACCATGTCACGCAACGTACGCAGTTGCAGCGATAGGTCTTGGAACAGCAATGATTTGGGCGGCTGGGTTTGCGATTTCTGGCGGATGTCGGCCCAGATCAGGTTCAGGTAGTCAATATCGGCCAGCAGTTCGGCATCGGTTGCATGGTCGGCCGAGGTGCGGATGATATAGCCGAGGTGATGCGACGGCAGCAGGCTTTCCAGTCGGGCGCGCAGGCGGTCGCGTTCGTCGTTGTTCTCAATGCGCTGGCTGATGCCGATATGGGTTTCTTGCGGCAGAAACACCAGGAAGCGGCCGGCAATGCTGATTTGGGTGGAAAGGCGGGCGCCTTTGGTGCCGATCGGATCTTTGATTACCTGAATGACTACGGGCTGGCCTTCGTGTACCAGACGCTCGATGCGCAATTCTTCGTTGGGATGTTGGCGTTGTTCGATGACGTCGGCGATATGCAGAAACGCAGCGCGTTCCAGACCGATTTCGATAAAGGCACTCTGCATGCCTGGCAAGACTCGTTTAACCACGCCCAGATAGATGTTGCCGACCAGCCCGCGGTGGGTGCTGCGCTCGATATGAATATCTTGCACCACGCCGTCTTCGACTGTCGCTACCCGCGTTTCCTGCGGGGTGATATTGACCAGAATCTGTTCTTTCATCGTCGAATCTCTCACGTATTTGTTATGTTCTGGCCAGGTTATCTGGCGTTGGGTCGGGCGTGAGGCAGGTATTTGCGGTGCAATGCCCGAGATCGCTCCGGCCTATTTGAGCAAGGGCAGGCACATGTTCAGTAATTCGTCCCAAGCATCACCCTGGCCTACACCTTTATTGATCTGATCGATTTTTGCTGCCGTACTGAGCGCGGCTCGCAGTTCGGTTCCGCCTACGCGATTGAGTGCTTTGTCTACCAGGCCTTGCTTGGCACCCCACACCCGGTTTTCTTTATATAGCTGTGCCATATTGGCACCGTTGGCGCGGCCTTGTGCCAGCCGCCACAGTGCGCGGATTTCTTCGGCGAGCGCCCACAATACCAGGTGTGGCGCTTCGCCTTCGGCCCGCAAGCCATCCAGCATGCGTACAAAGCGGGTGGCATCGCCAGCCAGAAGCGCTTCGCCCATCTGGAAGACATCATAGCGGGCAACATTCGCCACTGCTTCGCGCACTTGCTCCAGCGTCAACGTCCCGGCGGGGTGTAACAGTGCGAGTTTTTGTACTTCCTGATGCGCCGCGAACAGGTTGCCTTCCAGCCGGTCGACCAGAAATCGCATGGCATCCGGTTCCAGCGACTGTTGCTGGGCCGTCATGCGCGCGGCAATCCAGTTGGGCAATGCGGCGCGTTCAATCGGCTTGGCTTCGATGACTTCGCCGTGCTGACTCAGCGCCTGAAACCATTTGCCATTCTGGGCGGTGCGATCCAGCTTGGGGCACTGGATGACGGTGACCGTGTCTTGCGGCAGGCGAGCGGCATAGGCTTCCAGCACTTTGGCGCCTTCGACGCCGGGCTTGCCGGTGGGGATGCGCAATTCAACCAGTTTTTTCTCGGCAAACAGCGAGAAAGAATTGCCGATGTGGCCGAGCTGGCTCCAGGAAAATCCGCTTTCCACGGTCAGCACTTCACGCTCGCTGAAGCCGTTACGCATCGCCGCTTCGCGAATGGCGTTGGCCGATTCCAGCGTGAGAAACCCTTCTTCGCCATGCAGCAAATAAAGCGGCGCCAGCCCGCCTTTCAGGTGGCGGGCCAGATCATCACTGCGCATTGTCGCCGTGTGTAGCAACAGCATTGATACGACGCAGGATCAGTTGCGAGGCATCCTGCTGCATGTCTTTGACCAAGCGGTTGGATTCACCGGTCATGGCAATCGGGTTATTGGGGTCGTACGAGTAACTGCGCGACAGCGTCACTTGCTGGCTTTCCATAATGGCGGTGCCATCGGGGCGGAAGGCGCTGAAGGTGGCCACAAACGAGGTTTTGTATTCCGTAGCCTGGCCTGCACTATTAATGGTCAGCACGGCGTTGTTGGTGCCCTCGCTGAGGATGGCAATCTTGGCGACATCTTTTTGTGTGGCGTCTTTGATCAACTTGACGTTAGGCAGCAGCGGCAGATACAGCCGCAACTGCTGAGCGACGCCGCCGTTGCCTTCCACGTACACCGCAGGATAAGCAAAGCCCGAATTCGGGCCTTGCCCCCGCAAATGAAAGCCGCAGGCCGCCAGCAGGCTAATCAGTAAAATGGCCGTCAGGCGGCGCAGCGTTGCAGTCATTGCGTAAAACCCTGGTGGTTGTTGGACGGGGTTGATGGGTCAGGCGACGATATTAACCAGTCGGCCCGGGACCACGATGACTTTCTTCGGCGTGCCTTCCACAAAGCGCTGCACGTTCTCGTCACCCAGCGCGATCGCTTCAATGGCCTCTTTGCTGGCGTCCTTGGATACACGAATCGTCGCCCGCAGCTTGCCATTTACCTGCACCACCATGTCGATCTCGTCTTGCACCAGCGCGGTCGCATCAATTGCTGGCCAGGCTTGTTCGGCCAGGCGTGTGCCCGGACGCAACGCCGCCCACAGCGCGTTGGTGGCGTGCGGTGCGATTGGTGACAGCAACTTGACGGCGGTTTCCAGTACTTCTTGCGCCACAGTCCGCGCGCTAGCATCGCTGCCTGCATGCTTGCTCAAAGCGTTGAGCAACTCCATGACTGCGGCGATGGCGGTGTTGAATTGCTTGCGCCGACCGTAGTCATCGCTCACTTTCTGGATTGTGCTGTGCAAGGCAAAGCGCAACGCTTTGAGTTCTGCGGACAACTCGCCACCGGTATACGCCGTGGTGACGCCACCAGCAACGTGGTCATTCACCAGCTTCCACAAGCGCTTGAGGAAGCGATACGCGCCTTCCACCCCAGCATCCGACCACTCAAGACTCTGGTCTGGCGGTGCGGCAAACATCATGAACAAGCGGGCGGTGTCAGCGCCGTATTTCTCGATCAGCGCTTGCGGGTCAACACCGTTGTTTTTGGATTTAGACATCTTTTCGATGCCGCCGACTACCACCGGCAGACCATCACTCTTCAGCGTGGCGCCAATGATCTTGCCCTTGGCATCGCGTTCGATTTCCACATCTGCCGGAGCAATCCAGTCTTTCTTGCCGTCGTCATGTTCGCGATAGAACGTTTCGCAGATCACCATACCTTGCGTGAGCAAGTTGCGGAACGGTTCATCGGTGTGAATGAGGCCTTCGTCGCGCATCAGTTTGTGGAAGAAGCGCGCGTACAACAGGTGCAGGATGGCGTGTTCAATCCCGCCGATGTATTGGTCGACATCCAGCCAGTATTTGGCGCGCTCGTCGACCATGCCGGTGGTGGCATCAGGCGACGTGTAACGGGCGTAATACCAGGACGACTCCACGAAGGTGTCCATGGTGTCGGTTTCGCGCTTGGCTGGCTTGCCGCAACTTGGGCAAGTGGTTTCGTAGAACTCTGGCATGCGTGCCAGGGGGTTGCCACGGCCATCGGGAACCACGTTTTCTGGCAACACGACGGGCAGTTGGTCTTCCGGCACCGGCACATCGCCACAATCGGCACAGTGGACGATTGGGATCGGGCAGCCCCAGTAACGCTGACGGCTGATACCCCAGTCGCGCAGGCGATATTGGGTGCGCTTGGTGCCGTGAGTACCGGCTTCCAGATCGCTCACGATGCCATCAAACGCACCTTGGTAATCTTTGCCGTCGTACTTGCTGCTATTGATGGTACGGATCGAGTCATCCTTGGCGCCGTACCAGTCTTGCCAGACCTTGGCGTCGAAGTTGTTCTCGCCATTAACCGGCGCATACACCTGCACAATCGGCAGGCTGTATTTGTTGGCGAATTCAAAATCGCGTTCATCATGCGCAGGTACGGCCATCACGGCGCCTTCGCCGTAGCCCCACAGCACGTAGTTGGCGATCCACACCGGCAGTTTTTCGCCGGTCAGAGGATGGATCACAAACTGGCCGGTCGGCATGCCTTTCTTTTCCATGGTGGCGACATCCGCCTCTGCCACGGAACCGGATTTGCACTCAGCGATAAACGCTTGCAGTTCTGGCTTGTTCACGGCGGCGAGGGTTGCCAGTGGGTGTTCGGCAGCTACAGCCACGTAGGTCGCGCCCATCAGCGTATCGGGACGAGTGGTGTAGACCTTGAGTTGGCCTGCTTCGCCGGTGGTAGCAACGTCATAATCAAACGCTACTTCGGCACCAAAGCTCTTGCCGATCCAGTTGCGTTGCATGGTTTTGACTTGCTCTGGCCAACCACCCAGTTGGTCCAGATCCTGGAGCAGTTGCTCGGCGTAATCGGTGATGCGGAAGTAATACATCGGGATTTCGCGCTTTTCTACCAATGCGCCCGAGCGCCAGCCACGGCCATCGATCACTTGCTCGTTGGCCAGCACGGTTTGGTCGACCGGGTCCCAGTTCACCATCCCGCTTTTCTTGTAGATGATGCCTTTGGCGAACAGGCGGGTGAACAGCCATTGTTCCCAACGATAGTAATCCGGCTTGCAGGTGGCGACTTCGCGTTCCCAGTCGATCGCCAGACCCAGCGATTTAAGCTGGATCTTCATGTAATCAATGTTTTCGTAAGTCCACTTGGCCGGAGCGACCTTGTTCTTGATTGCCGCATTTTCTGCCGGCATGCCGAATGCATCCCAACCCATCGGCTGCAGCACGTTGAAACCATTCATGCGCATGTAGCGACTGAGCACATCACCAATGGTGTAGTTGCGCACGTGGCCCATGTGTAGCTTCCCGGACGGGTAGGGGAACATGGATAGACAGTAGAACTTGGGCTTGGAAGTGTCCTCAAGGGCACGGTCTGTCTGGTGTTGTTCCCACTCGCTTTGCGCGGCGGCTTCTACTTCTGCCGGGATGTATTGCTCTTGCATGGCTTGGTCCGGGAAAAAAGTCGGTCAAAAGGAGTGAATTATACGGGGAGCAGGGCCGGGGCGTCACGGCGCGTGCGATGCATTGCCCAAAAAGAGTGAGGTGAACGGTGGGGAATTGCGGATATCGGGCGGCGTGGGCAGAAATAGCCAGTCACTCACCGTGCTTCGCCATTCCCTCGCTGGAGAGCCCAGTCCGGTACTCCTGTAGCCCGGATGAAGCGCAAGCGGGAATCCGGGGTTGCAATGTATCAACGTGCCGACCGATCGCCCGGAGTTGATTTGTCCTGCATGACTCCCGGATTCTCGCTGCGCTTCATCCGGGCTACGGGCAGGGCGCTGCCACAGGTCTCTCCCGAAGGAAATCTGATGCGGATCAAACATTTTTGTTACTGAGCACTTGAGCTAAGCGGCACGGTCAGGCATCATTCGTGAAATGATAATGCTTCTCAATTGATAATTAATTCAATTTTCCGATGAGGTTCACAATGCGTGTTTCGATTCTGGCCGGCGCTGTTGCTGCGCTGACCCTGGCTGCATCAGCCTTTGCCGCTGAATATCCGATTGGCAAGCCGCTGCTCAAAGGCGGCATGGAAATCGGTGCGGTGTATTTGCAGCCGATCAAGATGGATCCGGAAGGCATGATGCGCAAAGCCGAAGAATCGGACATTCACCTGGAGGCGGATATCCACGCGCTCAAGCACAACCCGAACGGTTTTGCTGAAGGCGAATGGATGCCGGCGCTGCTGGTGAAGTATGAAGTCACCAAAGTGGGCACCAATCAGAAAATCTCTGGCGACATGATGGCCATGGTGGCCGATGACGGCCCGCATTACGGCGATAACGTCAAACTGTTCGGACCAGGCAAGTACAAACTCAAGCTCACCATTTTGCCGCCATCGAAGAACCCCATGGCTCATTTTGGCCGCCACGTGGATAAGGAAACCGGCGTTGGTCCATGGTTTGACACCATCACCAACGACTACGAGTTCAACTTCGCAGGCACAGGCAAGAAGGGCGGTTACTAAGCCTGAACTAAGCCGGGCCAGACATGATCCGGCTCTGGTTTTTGCCTATGGGCGCGCGGCTGATTAGGCTGCGTGCCCTTTTATGCTTTGCGGGCGATGGTTCTGACTGTGCAAGATTTGGCAATGCCTGCCACCTGCGGCGGGCAAGGGGAAATACAAGATGCGCAAACATCTGTTGGTATTAGCGCTGGCTAGCGCTGCGTTAACCGCGACCGCCTGGGCGGAAGAACCATACGAAATCAAGATCGAATTCAAAGACGGCAAAGCGTCGCCAACCGAACTGGTTGTGCCGACGGGCAAGAAGATTCGCGTGGTGGTTTCCAATACCGGCAGCCAGGCAGTGGAATTTGAAAGCACGCAGTTGCGCAAAGAAAAGGTGCTCGGCCCTGGCGTGACGTCATCTGTGATCCTCGCGCCCTTGTCCGCTGGCGAATACACCTGGTTTGACGATTTCCATCAGACCACCGCCAAAGGCAAGATCATCGCGAAGTAATTGCCAGTCATCCTGACGGCTAAGCGGCAGGTTTTACAGTTCGAAATGATTCGCATGCCGGTAAGATGCGCATCTTCGGAAAAGAAAGGCAGCAGCAATGCAGCAAGCGTCAAGTAGCACTCCAACTCAAACCCTGTTGGCCCAAGCCGGTAACTGGCTGGCCCGGCATCGTGGCGCGATCATCGCGGCGCAATGGGTCGTCGTGGTGTTCTACGTGGGCTTGCTGGTGTTGCCGGTGATCAGCCCGCTACCGGATTCCGACGCCCGTATTTTCAATAACCTGACGGTATTCGCGCAGTTCCTGTTCTGGGGCATCTGGTGGCCGTTTGTATTGCTGAGCATGGTGCTGTTTGGCCGCTTGTGGTGTGGCGTGCTCTGCCCGGAAGGCGCCTTGTCAGAGTTCACCAGCCGCTTTGGTCTTAACCTGCCCTTGCCACGCTGGATTCGCTGGTCCGGCTGGCCGTTTGTGGCCTTTGCCGGCACCACCATCTACGGCCAGATGGTCAGCGTCTACCAATATCCCAAAGCAGTGATCGTGGTCCTGGGCGGTTCCACCGTTGCCGCAATGATCATCGGTTTTCTGTACGCGCGTGACCGGCGCGCCTGGTGCAAATATCTGTGCCCGGTCAACGGCGTCTTCAACATGCTGTCACGTTTGGCGCCCGTGCATTTCAAGGTGAATGGCGATGCCTGGAAGAAGTCTTACCACGGCAAGAAAGTGATCCCCATTGTCTGTGCGCCGCTGGTGCCCATCCGGCATATGGAAGGGAATGCGGAATGCCATATGTGTGGCCGTTGCAGCGGTCACCGCGATGCAATCGAGCTGACAGCGCGCTCCGCCAGCGAAGAAATCGTCAAAGTTGGCCCGACTAAAGACGCCGGTTGGCAAACCATTTTGCTGCTGTTTGGCATGCTCGGTCTGGCCATTGGCGCGTTCCAGTGGACAGTCAGCCCGTGGATGGTTGACCTCAAGCAAGGCATCGCCGAGTGGTTGATCAACCGTAACATCATGTGGCCGCTAGAAAAATCCTTGCCGTGGTTCATCTTTACCAATTATCCGCAGCAGAATGACGTCTTTACCTTGCTGGACGGCTCGCTGGTGGTGGCATGGATTGTGGCCATCGGTCTGGCGTTGGGCACTGCGCTGAGTACCATTCTGGCTGTTGCCAATCGTTTGCTGGGGCGTTGGGATACCCGGCGCTTTCACCATCTGGCACTGGCGCTGATTCCGTTGGCGGGCTGTGGATTGTTCCTAGGCTTGTCCGCAACATCAATCACCATTCTCAAGCCGGAAGGCGTGTCGTTGCTGTGGGTCAGTCCGGTCCGTATCACCATGCTCACCCTGGCCAATCTGTGGAGTCTGTGGCTGGCCGCTGGCGTGTTGCGCCGCTACAGTGCGAACATCGGGCAAAAAACCGCATCCTGGCTGGTGTTTGCCGGAGCGCTGGCGTTGATTGATACCAGCTGGTGGCTGATGTTCTGGGGCTGGTAATCCAGAGTTTGCGTTGCCTAAGGTGATGCTCCCAAACCTGTAGCCCGGATGGCGTGTTAACGAGAATCCGGGGTGGCAATGCATCAACGAATCACCCGGTTCTCTCGGGCTGACATGCCCCGGATTCTCGCTACGCTTCATCCGGGCTACGTGTTGGTAATCCAGAAATTGCGTTGCTGAGTGCAGCGCACAGTTAAAAGACCCGCCAATATGGACGGGTCTTTTTTATAAATGGTGCGTTGGAACAGGACGGGCGATAGGTCAGGGCTGCACTTGCGCCAACGTACCGGCTTCCTGCCGCTGGTGGCGATTGCGCAGCTGCCGGCGATACCACCAGGTCCAGCCGCCCAGCGCGGCATAGATGCCATAACTCAACCACGGTGAAATCAGCAGAAAACGCTCGATCGACAAGGTTTGCGCCAGCCACAGCCGCAGTGCCATTTCGGCCAGCAAACCTCCGCCCCAGACCAGACTCATCACAATCAGCCAGCGGGCGATTTTGCCGTTGCCATCAGTGCAATATTGCTCGAAGCGGGCCATGGCATCGCCCTTTTCCCGTGCCACGGTGGCGCGGGCGAGATAATAAATCAGCGGGCGGCGCAAACCGGCGGAGATCAAAAATGCCAGGCCGAAGGCGCCGGTAATCAAGGACTCGCGCATCAGCATCAAGGTTGGGCTGCCACCGAGCGCCACGGCGCCCACCGAAAGCACAATCCCGGCGATGACCAGCAGGCTCAGCGCATCGAGGCGACGATGGCGAACAAGCTCCAGTACGCTCCACAACACAGGCGGAATAGCCGACGCCAACAAGGCATTGTGCGAACCCCACTGCGCTTCAACCTGGCGGTAAACCAGCCACGGCAACACAAAATTGACCAGAATCTCGATAATCAGTCCGGTGCGCAGTTTTGGGCGCTGGGCGATAGTTGTTGTGTTGCTCATGTTTTGGCCCTTAAACGTTGTAAACGGCGTTCTTGCCAGACTGGCCCGAACCCGCCAAATAGTTGAAATACCCGCAAAGCTCGCGACACCAGCGCCAAACCCCAGCCTAATGCCACCCATTTCACCCACAAATAACTCGGGCTGGTCAGCAGATTGATGATCAGTAAAACCACCAACAAGGCGCCGAATCGCTGCATCTGCCCCCAGAAGCGAGCTTCCCGCTCAACCTGGGCGCGCAATTCTGCTTCTTGCGATGCGGCTTGTGGGTCCGGAGCATCTGCTGGCGGATTTGCGCTGGCTGACAAGGGCGGCGGTGCAATGGCGGATTCCTGCAAATCCTGGACCGGCACTTCAAAGACCGCGGCCAGGGCTTGCAATGTTTCCGCGCCGGCAGGTTCGCCATTTTCGATGCGCTGAATGGTGCGCACACTCAGGCCGCTGCACTGGGCTAGCTGCTCTTGAGTCCACGCGCGCTGTTTGCGCAAAGACTGAATACGGTTCTCGGACACGCTGGTCTCCGCAGGTCAATTTATGACATTAGTATGAGGGATTCTGGCTGGAATGAGCACGACAAAAACCCGCCACCGAGCCGACGAGAGCGCGTCATTACTCGGTTTGCGGTGTTTTTCCAGGAAAACGGTCGTAAGCCGGATTGCTCGGTGAGAAGTGGTGCGGATGGCTGCCCGGCCACGCGGTATAGCGGTTGTAGGGCACCGGACGATGCGACATCGATATCGCCCACCGCGCAATGAACCCCTGCGTTGGGGCCCGCTCGCCATGCAGCCCGCCGATCAGCATCGCCAGAATGCCAACCGCCAGCACAAAGTGGTGGCTGGGCCGGGAATCGAGCGCCGACAGCCAGGTCCAGGTCAGGCTCACCGCCGTGCCCAGAGCCACCCCGGCAACCACTTCGGACAGCGAATGCTTGTTCAGCGTCAACCGGGACACGCCAATCACCAGTGCAAACAGCCAGCCCAATACATAAGCACGAAGATGATGACGGGGGTGCATGCGCTGCACTATCCACACGGCCAATGCCGGATAGATCGCCATTGAGAGCGTGGTGTGCCCGCTAAATCCGGTGAAATCCAGCCTTTCGATGCCGATGCCCCAACCCAGAAAGGCCAGTTTGGTAGCCACTACCAGAACCATGGCCGGAACAAACAACGCCACCCAGATCGATGCGCAGCGCCAGGCTTGCTCGTAGAGCATCCAGCCGATCAACACAACGGCCACCGGAAGCAGCAGTGCTGAATCGCCGAAATTGGTCAGTACCTGCCAGAAATGCATGGCTACCTTGAATGGATTTACGGATTGGCAGCGCGACGCAATGAATGTCGCTGCTGCTTCATGTTGCGACGCAACTTCGCAGAATGCCAGAAAACACTGAGAAAAAATCAGGGATGGCGTGATGTGCGTCGCGAGCGAATGGGGCACGTGACGGTGCCAGTCTTTAGTTAAGCGTGAAAAATAAAAAAGCCGGCATTGTCTGCCGGCTTTTTTATTTTGTTGTGCTGCTAGACATGGGTGTCCGATGTTCAGCATGTCGGGGCTAAGCAATTGCTCAATCAACCTCATTTTTTAAATGCATTGGTATGGCTAATTCGGTTGCTGGCTTTCGTGGTACCAAAAGTCCATTTTTGATCAGGTACTCGCGGCAGTAGCGTGCGCAAATTTCATTTCCGCGGCCCTCTCCGTGCCCCAGATCAAGCGCCACTGCCGCTTTGGCTTCACGTAAAGAGAGCTTTGCCGTGTTGAGGTAATGATCCAGCTGGGCTGTCGCCCACCTGTAACGCAAGGTATGGGGGCCTGCTGGGTTAGCAAGACCGACTTTGCGGCAGTGTTCGTGGTAGCGGTTATCTGCGTACTTGAGCCGATCATTAACCATGAGTCGATTGTGCTGTTTTTTGGCGACCCGTTGTGCGCGCTCAATCCAGATCAAAGCCCCTTCGCGATTATCTGGGGCCAAGTTCACGAACCGTTGCCGCCCCCCTTTGACCCCGTAGATGATATGAAGAGGTTGATTTGTACGTGCACGATGTAACCAGGTCGCGAGGCTATTGGCGCTCATCAATGCCTCGGTGGCACGCAAGCCAAGATATCGCTGCAGGCCAATGATGGCGATGACACCTTGAGGGAGCCGAAGTGTTTCCGCCTGAAGCATGATTTCATTAAAGCGAAGATCATTGCAGGGTCGGCGGGTGGAAACGCGGGATGCTGTTTTGCCCAGGAGTGCCAAATTGTTCAAAACGGGGTGGGTCGGTGAGGCAAGACGAGAGAAACCCCAGTGTGCCAAGACCTTCCGTATGGCTGCCAGTTGGTTGTGAATGCTTCGCACACTCAGGCCTTCTAGTCGCGAGACATAAATTTTGACTATTGCAATCATTTCGGTTTCAGGGACCTTTTCCGGGAAGCGCAAGTCGTGTCCGCGCTCTTTCAACAGGTTCCACAAACGATTGGTCCAGTGTGCATAGTTAACCTTGGTCCTGGATGCCTTGCTTGCAGTTACAGCATTTAGCAATGCCTTGCGTTCCCGCCGTGTCTTGGATGGTCGATTTGCCACATTTCTCTCCGTTGGGTGATACAAAGAAAATCGGACGCCCTTCCGCCCATGAACCGTGCTGTGATGAGATGAGGTCTGAACCCGTTGTGATAACCGGGCTGAATTGCAGGGTTCTGTGGAAGGGGTATGGAGAAGTGACTGTTCGAGTTGTCGACAGTGAGCGGGACGGGTGCACGTCCAGGCCAGTGGCTAGTGAAACCACTTATGCAAGACAATCCAGGAGAGAGGTCAGCATGGCATTAAGGTGTGCTGATGCCTGGAAGAAAAAGCCGGAGTGAGCGAAAAGCGCACTCCATGTTTCTATTGAGGTTTAAGGCGCGAGCCATCGCGCGGGGGAAATGCGAAGGGGGATCGATTTGGTCTGCCGTGCGCAGCGGCTAGTGGGCCACAATCGGGCCAAGGAGGGTGAAGCGGTGTATTCGGGAATTTACGGTTTGGTTGAATAACCAGCCATGAAGGCTTGCTGAAATAAATTTTCAGGCTTTAGCGGGGCAGGGGCGAAGAGAACATAGTTTGCAGTGGGGCAAACTGTCTCAAAGACAGGCGAGATCAAAACGCAACTATTGGCCGTGTTGATGTCGTGGTAGCAATAATGGGTTGTGGCATTGAACCACGGAAGAAGCCGTTGATATGCTTCTTCGGTAACGCGTTAAATTTAGCATCAGAATAGAAGCGATGCAACTACTGTCGTTTTCGTTTGTTTGCGGTAGCGGATTGGATAGCGCGGCCACCCGCCCTGCTCATTCCCAGCTCGCCCGCGAGCACCGTAAGATGGTCAGGTACTGGATTTTTTTTGCGATCTCGTCATACGCTTCACCAGTGATGCCCCTGGCCGCAAGTTTCTCCAAGACCAAATCGATTTTTTTTAGTTCTTTCTGACGCTGGTTCCTGCGTTCTGATTGCGTAGGCATCTTGTTGACCTCCTATTCAATTAGGACAAAACGGTTTACCCGCCTGAGGGGTTAGCCTCGGCGCATGACGTAAAAATTGCTGACGGTGGTAGCGTATTTTTTCGGGCCCAAGAGATGGCCACGAATATGCATTCGTGCCGAAAACCGTGTCGACGCAGGCACAGGCCATAAAAACCAGACTGCTCCCTGCCCTGATTTTCCGCCAAATTTTCGCGCCTTGACGAACTGATGCGAGAACGCCGGTACCCACAGTTCGGAGTTTTCCTGCAGCCGCGTCGTTACTAGATACCTTGGCGAGCAGTCCGCTAACACTGGTGGCTGCCACGCTGGCATCGATTTGACTAAATCCGCTCTGCACTCCGCTTTCCATATTTTCGACTTTGTTTAGTTCGCGTGTAGCTGAGGTACCCGGCTGCGGGCACACGCCGCCGCCACGCGATACGCGATAGGCAATCACGCTACCTATCGCATAAATCTGCCCCAATCCTTTCTGATTGACACCAGAAGCCCTGATCAAATATTGGAGTATCTGGGCTGGCCCAGCTCCCAAAGGGGCTCAAACGCAAACGTTATGCACGCAGGAAACAGACGAACGCGGAACGCTGGGGTGTCGCGAGCGGGATCGTGAAGCGCTCTGTTGCTCAAGGTAGGAGGTAGCGGCGGGAATTGAAGTGCGGGGGAGGCTCCGTACCGCCCCCCTGCGACTAGGGGGGGGAATTTCATGGAACAGCCTCTAGTATCGAATCGGTCATATAACGCATAGAGCCGAGTCGCAGGTAATGCGCTTGCGAGGCGAGAGGAATATCCATGAATCCAAAAGAAATTTTTATCGTTGGCGCTGCCCGTACCGCGATTGGCGCCTTTGGCGGCTCGCTCAAAGATGTTGCTCCGGTTGAACTGGGCACTACGGTGATCCGCGCCGCGCTTGAACGCGCCGGAGTTGATCCGGCGGCGGTGGGTCAGGTGGTGATGGGCAATGTGATCCCGACCGAAACTCGCGATGCGTACCTATCTCGGGTCGCGGCGGTGGATGCGGGCATCCCGCAGGAAACTCCGGCCTTCAACGTCAACCGGCTGTGTGGTTCTGGCCTGCAGGCGATCTTGCTGGCCGCGCAGAGCATTATGGTGGGTGATGCCGACATCGCTGTCGGCGGCGGTGCTGAGTCAATGAGTCGTGGCCCTTACATGATGCCCGGCGCTCGCTGGGGCACGCGCATGGGCAATGCGCAGATGATCGACTACATGCTCGGCATTCTGCACGACCCGTGGCAGCAGATTCATATGGGCATTACCGCCGAGAACGTCGCGACCCGTTATGGCATCAGCCGCGAGGCACAAGATGCGCTGGCGCTGGAAAGCCAGCAACGCGCCGCTCGGGCAATTGCCGAAGGGCGCTTCAAAGAACAGATCGTCCCGGTCGAAATCGCCAGCCGCAAGGGCACGGTGGTTTTCGATACCGATGAGCACGTGCGCGCCGATGCCACGCTGGAGCAACTGGCCAAGATGAAGCCCGCGTTCCAGAAAGACGGTTCAGTTACCGCCGGCAATGCTTCTGGCCTCAACGATGGCGCGGCTGCAGTAGTACTGGCGGACGGCGCACGGGTAGAGGCGCTTGGCCTGAAGCCGCTGGCGCGGCTGGTGTCGTGGGGACATGCCGGGGTTGATCCTGCCTATATGGGGATCGGCCCGGTGCCAGCCAGCCGCATTGCGCTGGAGCGTGCCGGGCTGACCGTTGCTGATCTCGACGTGATTGAAGCGAATGAAGCGTTTGCGGCCCAAGCCTGCGCGGTGGCGCAAGAACTCGGCTTTGATCCAGCCAAGGTAAATCCGAACGGTTCCGGGATTTCGCTCGGCCATCCGGTGGGCGCGACCGGCGCGATCATCACAGTCAAGGCGCTGCATGAACTGCAACGGATCGGCGGGCGCTATGCACTGGTTACCATGTGCATCGGCGGCGGTCAGGGCGTGGCGGCGATTTTCGAGCGCGTGTGATGCCATCGGCCATTTCTGAACTTGCTGTCGTGCCCGCTTGATTGGGGCACGATATTGCAAGCTCAGCATGGCTGGCTGGTCTATTTGAACGATTTCAAGTGAGCTTGAGTGGCGTGGTTTCGGGAGCGGTCATGTGTTCCCGGCCGCGCCATCCTGCGGCAGCCCGCCACTCCAGCGCACGGTTCGACAGGAAGCATCGTATTTATGGAAACAAATACCATCCCGGTTACGGCCTCCGCTTATACCTATCCGCTGCTGATCAAGCAGCTGTTGCACACGCCGCTGGCCGTAGCGCCGCAACAGGAGATCGTCTACGCGGACAAGCGACGGCACACTTATAAAGAGTTCTCGCTGCGCATCAACCGCCTGGGCAATGCTCTCACTAATATGGGGGTGAAAGGCGGCTGTACGGTGGCCGTGATGGATTGGGATAGCCACCGTTACCTGGAGTGTTTCTTCGCGGTGCCGATGCTGGGCGCAGTGCTGCAGATGGTGAATGTGCGGCTGTCACCGGATCAAATCTTGTACACCCTCAACCACGCGGCGGCTGATGTGCTGCTGGTGAACGAGGACTTCCTGCCCGTTCTGGCAGAGATTCAGCCCAAGCTCACCAGCGTCAAGAAATTCATTCTGTTGTCTGACGAATCTGCAGCTGTTCCCGCTCATTTCGAAGGCGAATACGAGAGCTTGCTGAGCAACAGCACAGACCAGTTTGATTTCCCCGACTTCGATGAAAACACGCGGGCGACGACGTTCTATACCACCGGTACCACCGGCACACCCAAAGGTGTGTATTTCAGCCATCGGCAGCTGGTTCTGCATACGCTGGCGGTCTCTAATACCTTGGCCCTGGCGCCACAGCAAGGCGGCCTGCATCGCGGCGATGTCTATATGCCGCTGACGCCCATGTTCCACGTTCACGCATGGGGGCTGCCGTATATCGCTACGCTGGCTGGGCTCAAACAGGTTTATCCGGGGCGCTATCAGGCTGGCACCATTCTCAAATTGATTGAGAAAGAAAAGGTGTCCTTCACGCATAGCGTACCGACGATCCTGAACATGTTGTTGTCCGACCCGGCCGGGCGCGATATCGATTTGTCTGGCCTGACGGCGATCATTGGTGGCTCTGCGCTGACATCCAGTCTGGCCAAGGCGGCGCTGGAGCGTGGTATCGACGTATTTGCCGGCTACGGCATGTCGGAAACCTGTCCGGTGGTGGCTCTGGCGCAAGTCATGAGCGAAGACCTGGTCGAAGGTGAAGCAGACATTGCTACGCGACTCTGCGCGGGTCGCCCGGTGTCTTTGGTCGAACTGAGAACCGTCAACGAGCAGATGGATACCTGTCCACGGGATGGAAAAACCGCTGGCGAGGTCGTCATCCGCGCGCCGTGGCTCACGCAGGGTTATCTCAACAACCCGAATGCCTCAGAACTGCTGTGGGACGGCGGCTGGCTGCACACGCAGGATATCGGGCATATCGATGCGCGCGGCTATCTGCAGATTTCCGACCGGATGAAAGACGTCATCAAGACGGGCGGCGAGTGGGTGTCATCGCTGGAGGTGGAAGAGTTGATCTGCCGTCACCCGGCGGTGATGGAAGCTGCGGTGATCGGCGTTTCTGATGACAAATGGGGCGAACGCCCGCTGGCGCTGGTGGTGGTGCTGCCGGACTTCGTCAACAAACTGTCTGGTGAGGATATCCGCACGCATTTGCAGAACTTTGCATCGCAAGGGTTTATTTCCAGATATGCCATTCCGGAACGGATCGAGTTTGTTGAACAACTGACCAAAACCAGCGTTGGCAAGCTCAACAAGCTGGCTTTGCGAAATCAATATCGCTAGCACCGTTTTACCGCCGTGGCAAAGCTGGGTTGGCGTCACGGCGGGCTTTTAATCAGGATTGATCTGCCAGATTGAGTTGGCCAGTATGTGACGGGTATGCGATGTGTCGCTGCAGGGCAGGGGACAAGCCTGATGGCTAGGTAGCGCCGCCGCCTTCCAGGAAACCCAACAGTTGCGCCCGTCGCACAACCTGTCGGCGCGAACCGGCATCGAGTTTGCCAAACAGGTTTTTCAGATGCCATTTCACCGTTTCTTCGCTCACCGACATGGCAATGGCAATTTCTTTATTCGAAAGATTGCGTGCCAGTTGTTCAAGCAAGTCTCGCTCTCTGGGGGTCAAACCCATACTCGGTAGCGCGCGCGGGGCGGCGTTTTTGTTTTCGACCGGAGGGCGTGCCGCACGCGGAATTTGCCCGCCAGCGCCCACATCCTCACTCTCTTTCGCTACCCGCCGCGCCCAGTCTGCTAGCGATGGATGAGCATCGGCCAAGGTGCGGGCCAGGCCAAAAGTTTGCGCCAGATTCATCGCCTCACGAATCAAGGGCACGCCATCTTCACCGACGTTATCGAGCGCAAATGCTCGCAATGCCATGATTTCGATGCGATAGCGGCCAATCTTCATGGCGTCTGCCTGGGGGCCGGCGATGGCTAGATCTTCAAGCGCGCCGCGCCAGTTCTGCACGGAAAACGCCGCATAAGCATGTGACAAGGTCTGGAAGAAGATCACCAGTTTTTGCCACAACGGGCCACGATCCGCGTTGGCTTGCACGATTTCGTCGATCCGCTGCACCAGGGCACGGCAGGTTTCCGAACGGAAACGCCCGGCATGAATGCGGATTTGTTCGGCCAGGCTGACCACACACAGTCGCGGCAGATTGCGCGCGACGCCCGTGGAGTACATGGCCTCAAGCAGATCCAGAGCGCGATGTTCGCTGCCTTGGGCGGCGGCCACGCGGGCGGCGGCACGATAAGCGTACATCACTGTTTCCGGGGTGCCGGTCCGTTCCAGCACGTCCAGCCGGTTGGCCAGCAAAGCGGCAGCTTCATCGAGCTGATCGCGCTCGTAGACCGCCGTGGCGAGTAATGACGCCAGCATGCAAGACAAGGGGTTGCGTCGTCCGAGACCCAGTTCAGCGCCAGCCAGTGCAGGTCGCAAGACTTCTTCCGCCAGGCGGAATTGGCCCTCGACCAGATAGCTCAGGCCCACCATCAGCCCGCCCCAACGCGCTACATAGCCGGCGGGTCTGTCGCCGCCGAAGGCTGGAACGAGCTGCTGATGTCGTCGTGCCTGCGCCGGGTCACCATGCAGAATGGCGTTGCCAGCAAGCCGGTTGGCGTGAATTTGCAGCAGCCACGGGTCACGCGTGGGTGCCGAGCCAGCCCAGGGTTTGAACATGGCGACAAAAAGGTCGGGATCGTCGCCAAAATAAGCCGCTGCGCACATGATCAGCGCGCATTCATAGCGCAATTCGTCATCGATATCGGGGTTGGCCAGCAAGCGGTCGACTTGTCTTTCTGCTTCATCGTGGCGTTCGCTGCGGGCCAGTACCCATGCCGCAGCCAGTCGCAAACGGGGGCGCTGCTCCAGGTCACTTTCGGACAAGCGCTCGAACCAGTCGAGTACCGCCACCTGATGTCCCTGTCTTACCGCGTCGTAAAAGCAGCGCTCGGCGAAGGCGAAGGCCACGCTGTATTCGCCTGCCGCGTAGGCGTGTCTTGCCGCTTCTTCCACCATGCCGTGCTCGGCCAGCCAGTGCATGGCGCGGCCATGCAGTTGTGCCTGTTCTTTCTGCGGTAATTGCGCAAATCGCGCCCGCAATACGTCACGCGCCAGCATATGCAAACGGCACCAGGTACCGTTTTCGCTGGCGACAAAAATCGGCGTTTCCCGCATCAAACGGGCAAGTTGTTCTTCGGCGTGCTCATGGCTGCTCAAAGCTGCACAGAGGTCGGGATGCAGCTGATCGACCAGCGCAATGCTGGTGAGAAAGGTCAGGTCAGCGGCGGGCAGCTTTGATAACAAGCCATCAACGAAATAGTCACGCAATCCACCCGCGCTGCTGGATAAAGAACCAAGCACAGATAACGGGTCGCTCTCCCGTTCCATTGCCGAGAGTGTCAACTGCAGACCGAGTGACCAGCCTTCGGCCAGTTCGTGCAAACGCGCACAGGTATCGGCGTCGACGCGGGCGCCGAATCGGTTACGGATCAGCGCAATGGTTTCATCCAGCCGAAAACGCAGTGTCTCGGCACCAATTACCGCGCACTGACCATAGCCTTCCAGATCGGCGACGGCGGCGGTGATCCCGCTGCGCGCCGCAACAACGACCCGCAGGTTGCTGGGGGCGTTGTGCATCAGGTACGTCAATGCCGTCAGGCTGGCTTCCGGCAGGTGGTCGGCTTCATCAATAAACAACACCAGATCCAGTGCGGACATCGCCAGTTCGGCCAGCCAGGTGGTTACCCCCTCCAGCTCTCCCACCACTGCGGTTGCGCCTTCGACGAGCAAGCGGCCAAAGTTTGGCCGGGCCGCCCCCACTCTGACTGCATGCACCAGACCTTGCAGAAAACGATAGGGATCATCGCGGCCATCGGCCAGTAACCAGGCGACCACGGCGCCCTGGGTCAGATATTCGCGCCGCCATTGCGCCAGCAGAGAGGTTTTCCCGAACCCGGCGGGGGCCTGCACCACGATCAAACGATGTTCCCGAAAGCTGTCCTCAATGGCGCTCAGCCGGGGGCGGACCAGCAAATGGCGGGGTGCTTTGGGGGGGGTGGTCTTGAGAACAAATTCGGTTACGGCGCCGAATGCACCACTACTCTCTGACGACATCAGGCTGCGCCTTTAGGTAATGCAATGTCTGGCTGACAGCACGCTATCAACCCATCCACTCAACCACCGGGCCAGAAATAGCCATGCCCGTAATGAAGGATCAGTCGAATCCCCCCACCTGGTCAACCCCCCCTCTTCCCTCCCTTTTCTGAGTAGGGCGTCGGAACATTCCTAGATTTACTCTAGCTTCAGGGTTCACTCCATACGGGAAATAACCACATGAAATACGAAGACGTCTGTGCCCAGGAGCAGCTTGCCCCCGGGCGTTCGCTGGCAGTACGCCTCGGCGGCTATGACGTTGTTCTGTTCAACGTGGATGGCGCCATTCATGCGCTGGAAAATGCCTGTCCGCACATGGGCTCGGCGCTTTCTGGCGGTTGTTTCTCGGGGCGTACCGTGGTGTGCCCGGCTCATGGCCTGCGCTTTGACGTAACCACCGGCGCAAATAACGTTTCCCCGGCACTTTCTGTTCCTACCCTGCCGGTCAGGGTGGTCGAAGGAAAAGTGCAGGTCCTGATTGCCTGAGCCTGGAGCTGCCATGTACCGTCACCTGCTTGTCCCCATCGACGATACCGATCTTTCCATTGAAACGGTCAGTCGCGCTGTCGAACTGGCCCGCACCCTGGATGCCCGCATCAGCTTTTTCCACGCCCAGCCCGACCACGCGACCTTGCTGTTCGGGTCGGCAGAAGGCAATCGGCAATCTGTACCGACCGAGTTTACCTACGTCTACGAAAACCGCACGCGTGAGTTGCTGGCCAGAGCGGAATCCGCCGCCCGCGCTCAAAGCGTGCCGTGCAGTTCAAGCAGCTGCGTGAGCGATGATCCCTCGCAAGCCATTTTGAGCGCTGCGCGTGCCGGTGATTGCGATCTGATCTTCATGGCCTTGCATGGCAAGGGCGACCGCGCCGACACCATGCTCGATGCGCAAATGCTCAAAGTGCTGATGCACAGTGACATTCCGGTGCTGGTTTCCGCGGCCAGCAAGTCCACGTTGTCGTCCCAGGCCATTGCGATTATTCGTGACCAGCACCGTTCGCTCGCCGCGATTTTGCGCGCATGGCTTTATATGATCCAGACTGCACAAGAGCACGGTCATACACCAAATCATGCGCTCATGCAGTCCATGATTCGTTATATCCAGGCCTTTGCGCTGACCCTGCATCATCCTAAAGAAAGTGAATACCTTTTCCGCAAGTTGCGGGAGCGGACCGATCTGGTTTCTGCCGATCTGGACGAACTGGAACACCAGCATCAACGAGATGCCGAGCTCACTGCGGAGTTGGCTCTGGTTGTTGACCGATATGTGGCAGGCGAAGCCACGCTGAACGAGATGAAAACCGCCGTTACCCAATACGCCCGATTCGTATGGGAACACCTGGGGCGTGAAGAAGGGGTGATCATTCCTGCTGCGCTACGTCATTTGACTGAAGCAGATTGGGGTGAAATCAAATGCGTCTTTTCCAGCAACGATGATCCGCGCTTTGATGGCAGCACCGCAGCCGAATTCGAGCACTTGTTTACCCTGATCGCCGATCTGGTTTAGCCGTCACCCGGAACTATTTATATTAAAAATATATAACAAATGTGTTTTATATAACACGTTGTTTTAATCTGATGGATTTTTACCGTGTGAGCCCATAGCGCCCACATGGATAACAGGAGATCAACATGGCACATGCCATTCGTTTTTATGAAGCCGGCGGACCGGACGTTTTGAAGTATGAAGAAGTATCGGTCGGCGCCCCGGCGGCTGGCCAGGTACGCCTGCGGCACGAAGCGGTCGGGCTCAACTTTGCTGATACGTATTTCCGCTCCGGTCTGTATCCGGTGCCGATGCCCGCTGGCATGGGCGTGGAAGCGGCTGGCGTGGTGGAAGCCATCGGTGAAGGCGTGACCAATGTGGCCGTGGGTGACCGCGTTACCTACACCGGCTTCATCAACACCTTGGGTGCTTACAGCACCGAGCGATTGATTGCAGCCGCGCCGCTGATCAAGCTGCCGGAAGGAATCAGTTGCGAAACGGCCGCCGCCATGACCATGCGTGGCCTCACATCTGCTTATCTGATGCGCCGCATTTATCCGTTCAAACAAGGTGACAGCATTCTGTTGCATGCCGCTGCCGGTGGCGTTGGGCTGATTGTGGCGCAGTGGGCCAAGATCCTCGGCCTGACCGTGATTGGTACGGTGTCGAGCGAAGCCAAGGCAGAAATTGCCCGCGCTCATGGTTGCGACCACACCATCAATTACAGCCAGGAAGACGTCGCCAAACGCGTGCGTGAACTGACCAATGGCGTGGGCGTGAATGTGGTGTTCGACAGCGTGGGTAAAGATACCTTCGAAGCATCGCTGGATTCGCTCAAGCGCCGTGGCCTGATGGTTTGCGTTGGCACGGCCTCTGGCCCGATCCCGCCATTCAATCCGCAACTGCTGGCGATGAAGGGCTCGCTCTATCTGACCCGCCCGGCGCTGGCGGATTACATCGCTGATCCCGCAGAAAAAGACGAACTGGCCGCTGAACTGTTTGGCCACGTTGCGGCTGGCCGGATCAAGATCGAGATCAATCAACGCTACTCGCTCGAACATGCCGCGCAGGCGCATCACGATCTCGAAACACGCAAGACGACCGGTTCATCGGTGTTCGTCATCTGATCCGGGCCAAGGAGCCAATCTCATGCGTATCGAACAACTGACTTATGCACTGGGTGCCGAACTGACTGGCGTCAGCCTGGCGGATGCCGTTCACGATGACGGGCTGTTTGCCGAAATCCGCGCCGCGCTGCTGACGCACCGTGTGCTGTTCTTGCGTGACCAGGATATCTCACGCGCTGACCACGTCGCGTTTGCGCGCCGCTTCGGCGACCTGGAAGATCATCCGGTGGTCGGCAGCGACCCGGAATACCCTGGCCTGGTGCGTATCTACAAGAATCCGGAGCAGCCGAACGATCGCTACGAGAATGCCTGGCATTCCGATACCACCTGGCGCGAAACGCCGCAGTTTGGTGCCGTACTACGCTGCGTGGAATGCCCGCCAGTGGGTGGCGACACCATGTGGGCCAACATGGTGCTGGCCTACGAAAAGCTGCCCGACGAGATCAAAACCAGGATCGCCGGATTGCGCGCTCGCCATAGCATTGAAGCCAGTTTTGGCGCGGCCTTGCCAATCGAAAAACGCCTGGCGCTCAAAGATAGATTTCCCGATGCGGAGCACCCGGTGGTGCGCACGCATCCCGAAACCGGCGAAAAAATCCTGAATGTGAATGCGTTCACCACGCATATCACCAACTACCACACCGCAGCCAACGTGCGCTACGGCCAGGATGCCAATCCGGGTGCAAGCGACCTGCTGCGCTATCTGATTAGCCAGGCCTACATCCCCGAATACCAGGTGCGCTGGCGCTGGAAGCCCAACAGCATCGCCATTTGGGACAACCGGTCTACCCAGCATTACGCGGTGATGGACTACCCGCCGTGCCATCGCAAGATGGAGCGGGCAGGCATCGTCGGCGACAAACCGTTTTAGCCAGCTGCCTGACCGATGGGTCAGACACGTAATCCAGCCACTTGAAAACAAATAACCGACGCAAGAAGAGGGATACACCATGCAATTTCTAGACGATTCACTGCATCCAGAAAACCAGGACAAAGTCGTCATCACCGTGGCGCCGTACGGCCCGGAGTGGGCACCGGAAGACTTCCCCGAAGACATCCCGGTCACCATGGAAGAGCAGGTACAAAAGGCCGTCGACTGTTATAAAGCCGGTGCCACCGTGCTGCATTTGCATGTGCGTGAACTCGACGGCAAAGGCTCCAAGCGCCTGTCCAAATTCAATGAACTGATCGCCGGTGTGCGTGATGCCGTGCCCGACATGATCATCCAGGTGGGCGGTTCGATCTCGTTTGCGCCGGAAGATGACGGCCAGGCGGCCAAGTGGTTGTCTGATGACACCCGCCACATGCTGGCGGACCTGTTGCCCAAGCCAGACCAGGTGACCGTGGCGATCAACACCACGCAAATGAACATCATGGAGTTGCTCTATCCGGAATACCTGGAAGGCACCTCGCTGGCTAATCCGGGTTTGAAGGCGGCCTACAGCGAAATGACCGTACCCGCTGGCCCGGCATGGGTTGAAGAGCATCTGCGTCGACTGGCGGCATCTGGCATCCAGCCGCATTTTCAGCTGACCGGTATCCACGCGCTGGAAACGCTGGACCGTCTGGTGCGCAAAGGCGCGTACAAAGGTCCGCTGAACCTGACCTGGATTGGTATCGGTGGCGGCTTTGATGGCCCGAATCCGTTCAACTTCTTCAACTTCATCCATCGTGCGCCAGAAGGTTGCACGCTGACCGCCGAATCGCTGCTGAAGAATGTTCTGCCCTTCAACATGATGGCAATGGCGATGGGCCTGCACCCACGTTGCGGCATTGAAGACACCATCATCGACCAGCACGGCAAGCGCATGAGTTCGGTGCAGCAGATTCAGCAATGCGTGCGCGTTGCCCACGAACTTGGCCGTGAAGTGGCCAATGGCAAGGAAGCACGTGCCATTTACAAGATTGGTGTGCAGTACGACACCGTTGACCAGACGCTGGCCGAAAACGGCATGGCGCCAAATCGCAAGTCGGGCGAAAAGAACGTGCCGCTGCGTAAATAAGGGCGCTTGGGGCCAGAGCAGTTCGACGACGCTTTGGCCGGGCCCGATAACGATCCACAGACAAGCTGGAGGGCAGCATTTTGGGAATGAATATCGCTAATGCCATGGTCGCGGATTATCAGGAAGCACCATCGGTTTCTCGTACTTATGCCTGGGTCGTTTTCGCTCTGACCTTCGGCCTGTTGTTGTCTGACTACATGTCACGCCAGGTCTTGAATGCGGTTTTTCCATTGCTCAAAGCGGCATGGGGATTGTCCGATACGCAACTGGGTTCGCTCAGTGGCGTGGTAGCGCTGATGGTTGGCCTGCTGACTTTCCCCTTGTCTTTGCTGGCAGACCGCTGGGGCCGGGTCAAAAGCATTACGGTGATGGCTGCCGTCTGGGGACTCGCCACATTGGGCTGTGCGCTGGCCAACAACTACGGCGAAATGCTGGTTGCGCGCTTCTTTGTTGGTTTGGGTGAAGCCGCCTACGGCAGTGTTGGTATCGCGCTGATCCTGAGTATTTTTCCCGCCAACATGCGCTCGACCTTGACCGGTGCCTTTATGGCCGGTGGTGCCTTCGGTTCGGTGTTGGGCATGGGGATCGGCGGCGTTATCGCGGTGCATATGGGCTGGCGCTGGTCGTTTGGCATCATGGCTCTGTTCGGTCTGGTGCTGGTCAGCATTTACCGCCTGGTGGTGACCGAACAGCGTCTGACACTGCAAAAATCTGAAGTCACCACCGAGGCCAAAGAGGCCGCCGCAGCGCGCATCAGCTGGCGCGCCATGCTGCCCAGCTTGTTCTCCACCCGCACGGTCAAGTGTGTTTACGTGGGCAGCGGACTGCAGTTCTTCCTGATGGGCGCCATCCTGGCCTGGATGCCAAGTTACCTGAACCGCTATTACGCCATGCCGACCGACAAGGCCGGGGTGACTGCGGCGATGTTTTTGCTGATTGCAGGCGTGGGCATGGTGTTCTGTGGCGGCATTACCGATCGCTTCAGCCGCAATAACCCGTCGCGCAAACTGACCTTTGCCATCGCGTTTTGCCTGATCTCGTTCACGTTCTTGTCGCTGGCACTACAGATTCCGGCCGGTCCGCTGCAACTGGTGTTGCTTGGCCTGGGTATCTTTCTGGTGGCGGGTACATCTGGCCCAGCCGGTGCCATGGTGGCCGGGCTGACTCCAACCTCCATCCACGCCACGGCATTTGCCACGCTGACTCTGGCCAATAACCTGCTGGGCCTGGCGCCAGGGCCGTTTGTAACCGGGCTGATTGCCGACAAAGTGGGGCTGCTTGCTGCACTGCGCGTCATTCTCTTTATCGGCTTGCTGGCTACTGCGGTCTTCGTGATCGCCAAACGCAAATACTCACACGATCTGGCTTATCTGGACGCCATGCGCGCCAAAGCCCGGATTTAACCGAATCACGTGAGAAGTGAGAACCACACCATGAGCCACAGCACATCGCCCACCGTTTTGATTGTTCCGGGGCTGCGCGACCACGTGCCAGAACATTGGCAAACCCGGCTCGAAGAAAAGCTGCAACAAGCTGGTCACAAGGTTCGCTCGGTGCCGCCACTGGAACACGACAAACTGAGTTGCGCCGCCCGAGTAGCCGCGTTGCAGCAGGTTGTCAGTGAAATCGAAGGGCCGATTGTGCTGGTGGCACACAGTGCGGGTTGCATGATCACGGTTCAGTGGGCCAGCCAGCATCAGCGTCCCATTCTGGGCGCATTGCTGGCGGCTCCGGCCGATCTGGAATCTCCGATGCCAGCCGGTTACCCGGACAGTAATTCAATCGCCGCCAACGGCTGGTTGCCTATTCCGCGCAGCAAACTGCCTTTTGCCTCAATTGTGGCAGCCAGCAGTAACGATCCGCTGGGCAAGGTTGAACGCATTATTGCGATGGCTGAGGCTTGGGGTAGTCGCGTAGAGCTAGTCGGCCCAGTTGGGCATTTAAACCCGGCAGCGGGATTTGGCGAGTGGCCGCAGGCACAAACGTTGATTCGTGACCTTTGCCAGCTCGACAGTGCTGTTGCTCCGCAGTGAACCAATATCGACACCGCTCAATGGCTGTGCCCTTGCTCCTTATTGTGACCCGTGTATGAAGACGCCCTTGGTTATCGAATTCTTTTTTGACCTGATTTGCCCCTGGTGCCTGATCGGGAAGCGTCATTTGAGCACTGCCATTGCCCAATTGAACAAGCTGAATCCGGATGTCGAGGTCGAAATGATCTGGCGCTCGCACATGCTGCTGCCCGATGTACCGGACCAAGGGCTGCCCTATCTGCAATTTTATGTGCAGCGCCTGGGCAGCCATGAAGCAGTGGCGGCGCGGCGGGTTCAGGTGCAGCGCGCTGGCCGTCTGGCGGGGATCGACTTTGCGTTCGGGGAAATCACCGTTATGCCCAGTACGCAGGCCGCGCATCGCTTGATTCATTTCGTGGGCAAGCACGGCAGCGCACAACAGCAGGAAGCGCTGATTGAAAGGCTGCTGCAGGCCTACTTTGTGGATGCCGAGGATATTGGCGACCACGCGCTGCTGACCCGGCTGGGAATCAAATACGGTTTCGATGGCGCAGCGGTTGCAGATTGTCTTGGCGCGCCGATCAGTGAGGCTGCGTCAGAACCAGACGTGCAGTCTTCACCCCGCCGCAGTGTGGGCAGTGTGCCCAGTTTTGTGTTCAACCAGCAGTTCACCTTGTCCGGCGCACTGCCGCCGGAAACCTTGCTCGCAGCAATGCAGCACGCGCTCAGTTATCCCGCGCTCAACTCGATGTAGCAGCGACTACCACTCACTGGATTGATGCCATGAACAAACTCTATCCGAGCGCGCAAGCCGCTCTGATCGGAATCGTGCGCGACGGACAAACGCTCGCTGTCGGCGGATTTGGGCTTTGCGGTATTCCCGAAGCGCTGATTACCGCACTGCGCGACAGCGGCGCGCGTGATCTCACCTGTATCAGCAACAACGCTGGCGTCGATAACTTCGGGCTGGGTCAACTGCTGACCACACGCCAGATCAGCAAGATGATTTCGTCCTATGTCGGCGGCAATAAAGAGTTTGAACGCCAGTATCTGAGCGGCGAACTAAAGCTCGAATTCACCCCGCAAGGCACGCTGGCTGAGAAGCTGCGCGCTGGCGGCGCGGGGATTCCGGCCTTCTTCACCCGTACTGGCGTGGGCACGATGGTCGCCGAAGGCAAGGAAGTGCGCGAGTTCAATGGCGTGCCGCACATCCTCGAGCATTCATTGACTGCGGACGTGGCGCTGGTCAAGGCGTGGAAGGCCGACAAGGCTGGAAACCTGATGTTCAACAAGACCGCCCGCAACTTCAATCCGGTCTGTGCCATGGCTGGCCGCGTCACCGTGGTCGAAGTCGAGGAACTGGTCGAGATCGGCGCGCTGGCCGCGGACGAGATCCATCTGCCGGGCATTTACGTTGATCGCATCGTGATCAATGCGACGCCTGAAAAGCGCATCGAACAACGCACCGTACAAGGCTAGGAGCACAGACATGGCATGGACTCGCGATGAAATGGCGGCGCGCGCAGCACAGGAGCTGCAGGACGGTTTCTACGTAAACCTCGGGATTGGTCTGCCGACGCTGGTTGCCAACCACATTCCGCAAGGAATGGACGTATGGCTGCAATCCGAAAATGGCCTGTTGGGCATTGGCCCATTCCCGACTGACGATCAGGTGGATGCAGACCTGATCAACGCGGGCAAACAGACCGTCACGGCCTTGCCCGGGTCTTCGTATTTTTCCAGCGCGGACTCGTTTGCAATGATTCGCGGTGGCCATATCGACTTGGCCATTCTCGGGGCCATGCAAGTGAGCGAAACCGGCGATCTGGCCAACTGGATGATCCCCGGCAAGCTGGTCAAGGGCATGGGTGGGGCGATGGATCTGGTGGCTGGCGCCCGCCGCGTGGTGGTGCTGATGGAACACGTCGCCAAGGGCAACGAACACAAAATTCTGAAGCAATGCGCGCTGCCGCTGACTGGCTGCGCAGTAGTGAACCGGATTATCACGGACCTGGGGGTGATCGATGTGACCCCGAATGGTTTGCAACTGATCGAGCTCGCTCCGGGGGTAACGGCAACTGAAATTCAAATGCTGACAGGAGCTCGGCTGATGGCGGCTCTGCAGTCCCATCAAGATGTAGAAGTCCAGATATAACTTGAACATTAAAATGAGTGGGGGAGATATGTCGAAGAAATCTAGAGGGTTCGTGAGCAAATTGTCCGTACTGGCGGCTGCCACAACAGCCGCCCTGACTGCCATGCCGGCTTACGCCTACAAGTTTGATACCGGTAACAGCGATATCTCGGTGAATTGGGACAACACCGTCAAGGTGAACCTGGCGAACCGGGTGGCAGAACAAGATCCGCATATCACGAGTAGCCCGAACTACAACGATGGCGACTTGAACTTTGACAAAGGGCAGATGACGTCGGAACGTCTTGATCTGCTGAGTACCTTTGACTTTGCCTATCAGCACAAGGTGGGGTTCCGCGTCAGTGGTGCGGCCTGGTACGACGCCGCCTACAACAATCTGGATAATCCCAATCCGACACCCAATCACCTGGTGAATGGCAAGCCCGCCCTGGGCCTGAGCGACTATACCGATCGTTACGCCCATGGCCCTTCGGGAGAACTGCTCGAAGCCTACGCGTTTGGTAACTTTGATTTCGGCCCGCAGCAAGTGGTCGGCGTCACTGCCGGTAAAAGCCTGCAGGTCTGGGGTAGCGGCACCCAGACACTGCTGCATGGCATCGACTATGGCCAGTTCGCCATGGACCTTGGCAAGTTGTTTACCATCCCGCTCAACGAGGCCAAGGAGGTTTATCTTCCGCGTAACCAGTTGACCGCTGATTACACGGCCTCGCCTGAATGGAAGTTTGGCGCACAGTATTATCTGGACTGGGAGCATTCCCGCTTCCCGGAGGCAGGTTCTTACCTGGGCATGTACGATCTGGCGCTTAACGGGGGCGATTCAGCCTACTTGCCAGGCGGCAAAGTGGCCACACATGGCCCGGACATTACCCCGCACTCTGCTGGCGATTACGGTCTCTACGCCAAATGGAGTCCGCAGTGGCTGGATGGCACCCTCGGCCTGTTCTACCGCAATACCTCTGATACGCTGCCTGACAGCGTGATTCTCAACCCGGCCAAACTGCAATATCGGGTGGCATTTGCCCAAGGCATTGATATCTATGGCTTGAGCTTGAATAAAAATGTCGAGGGCACGAAGCTGGCAGTGGATTTGAGCTACCGTGAGAACATGCCGCTCAATAGCCAGCCTTTCCTGACCATCGCACCGCTCAGGGCCGGCACGCCGGGTTATATCGCGGCAATGCCGCAAGATGGCGAAACCGGCGGTGCCTACGGTAATACCCTGCACCTGGCGATCAACGACAGCAAGGTGTTTGGCAAGACCGCCTTGTTTGATCGCGCAACGCTGCAGGGTGAACTGACGTGGAACCGACTGGTATCCGTGACCAGTGGCTATGCCCAGTATCGTGGTAATCCGGCGTACACCGGGATTGATCAGTCGACCAAGGACTTCATCGGCATGAGCGTCTACTTCTCTCCGGCGTGGACCCAGGTTTTCCCAGGCGTGGATCTTTCTATGCCGACCAGCTTTTCGGATGGTCTCAAGGGTGAGTCAGCGGTGCCGTTGGGTGGTAACCAACACACCGGTAACTGGTCGACTGGCTTGATTGCCATGGTGAAGTCGAAATATCAGTTCGACCTGAAGTACACCTCGTTCTTCGGGCCTTACCGGACTGCAGCTAACGGAACCATCACCTCGTATGCCGGGCTGATGAGTCTGTTGAGCGATCGCGATACCGTGTCGCTGACCTTTAAAACCACGTTCTAAACCAGCCATACAGTCGCCCGATTCCGGGCGACTTTTTATACGTTCTTTGCATCAGTGCGGACATCGATTCAGCCGCTCTTTCATCGGCTGAATCGGTGTCCGGTGCTGCTGGTTGCGAACGCCAGCATGCCACTCCCGCTCCAATGTCCAAGGTCCGCCTGTGGCTGTCCTGGTCACGGATTTGCAGTACACCCGGTGAGGTGCAGGAGTGGGGGCGGATACGGCTCTGTCGCTACCAAAACCCCCTGTACTAGAGGGGGGCTTTGGCAACTTTTGTCAGCTACATTGATATCACTTGATTCCTCAGCCGCTTATCCGGGCTGCGCCATCAAATGGCCCGCTTATGAATGATCAATAGCAAGGGCGCACTGGAATCGGGATGGCGGGTTTTCAGTCCCGCAAGGATGCGATTTTCCTGCCCTGATTCTGCATGCAAACGCTTGTCTGTTTTGGTGCCAGGTATAGGGTTGCTTGTGTCGCATGGCAGTGAGATGCGGCCCAAATGCACATCATGTACAGGCGGTTATTAGATAAAGGAAATGCGAATGTCTTCACCAGGTTCCCGCTTTCGCGCGGCGGTCCAGACCGAACATCCACTGCAAGTGGTCGGTGCTATCAACGCCTACAGCGCCCGCCTTGCCGAACATAGCGGCTTCAAGGCGCTTTACTTGTCTGGCGGTGGTGTCGCTGCGGCCAGCTGCGGCATTCCCGATCTAGGCATCACCCAGCCGGAAGACGTATTGATCGACATCCGGCGCATCACTGACGTCACCGAGCTGCCATTGCTGGTGGATATTGATACCGGCTGGGGCGGCGCTTTCAATATCGCTCGTACCGTGCGGGCCGTGGAAAAAGCCGGTGCTGCAGCTGTGCATATTGAGGACCAGGTGCAAGCCAAGCGCTGCGGCCATCGCCCGAACAAGGCGATTGTGACGCAGGGCGAAATGGTCGATCGCATCAAGGCGGCAGTCGATGCCCGTCGTGACAACAGCTTTGTGATCATGGCGCGCACTGATGCGCTGGCGGTCGAAGGGCTGGATGCGGCAATCGAACGCGCCGTGGCGTGTGTTGAAGCCGGTGCCGACATGATCTTCCCCGAAGCGATGACCAGTCTGGATATGTACCGCCGTTTCGCCGCGGCGGTCAAAGTGCCGATTCTTGCCAATATCACTGAATTCGGCGCGACGCCGCTGTTCACCACTGCCGAACTGGCTTCGGCTAACGTTGGCCTGGTGCTGTATCCGCTCTCGGCGTTTCGTGCGATGAGCCAGGCCGCGCTGAATGTGTATCAGGCGATCCAGCGCGATGGCACTCAGGCCAATGTGCTCGACGTCATGCAGACGCGCGCCGACCTCTATCAGCACCTCGGTTACCACGCCTTCGAACAGAAGCTTGATGCACTGTTCGCCGGTGAAGCCGCCACACAGAAGTGATTGCACATGTAGGTGGGCCGGATTGTGAAAACCCCTCCGGTCAACCTCTCTGAACTTAACAATTTGTGTTTTTTCTTGATCTATCGAGACGACCTGCAAGGGAGCAACGGCAATGAATGACGTAGCAACTCCAACTCCGCTCAAACCGAAGAAATCGGTTGCTCTGTCCGGCGTGACCGCTGGCAATACCGCGCTGTGTACCGTCGGGCGCACCGGTAACGACTTGCATTACCGCGGCTACGATATCCTCGATATCGCCGAGCATTGCGAATTTGAAGAAGTCGCTTACTTGCTGGTGCACGGCAAGCTGCCCAACAAGGCCGAACTGGCCGGTTACAAGCAAAAACTCAAGGCCATGCGCGGCCTGCCTGCGTCGGTGAAAGCCGTGCTGGAAGCGCTGCCTGCGTCGGCTCACCCGATGGATGTGATGCGTACCGGCGTTTCGGCGCTGGGTTGCACCCTGCCAGAAAAAGACGACCACAACACGCCGGGCGCGCGCGAAATCGCTGACCGCCTGATGGCGTCCTTCGGCTCCATGCTGCTGTACTGGTATCACTTCAGCCACAACGGCAAGCGCATCGATGTGGAAACCGATGATGACACCATCGGCGGCCACTTCCTGCATCTGTTGCACGGCCAGAAGCCAAGCGAGTTGTGGGTGCGGGCGATGCACACCTCGCTCAACCTGTACGCCGAGCACGAGTTCAATGCCTCGACCTTTGCTGGCCGCGTTATCGCTGGCACGGGTTCGGACATGTATTCCTGCATCACGGGCGCGATTGGCGCACTGCGTGGTCCCAAGCATGGCGGCGCCAACGAAGTCGCGTTCGAGATCCAGCAGCGCTACGAAAGCCCGGACGAAGCAGAAGCCGACATCCGCGCCCGTGTTGAGCGCAAGGAAGTGGTGATTGGTTTTGGTCACCCGGTTTACACCATCGCCGATCCGCGCAACAAGGTGATCAAGGGTGTGGCGCGTGAGCTGTCCAAAGCCGTGGGGGACAGCAAGATGTTTGATATCGCCGAGCGCCTGGAATCGGTGATGTGGGACGTGAAGAAGATGTTCCCCAATCTCGACTGGTTCAGCGCGGTAAGCTACAACATGATGGGCGTGCCGACTGCAATGTTCACACCACTGTTCGTAATTTCGCGAACCTCCGGCTGGAGCGCACACGTCATCGAACAGCGTCAGGACGGCAAGATTATCCGTCCTTCGGCCAATTACACCGGGCCGGAAGATCTGGCCTACGTGCCGATCGAACAGCGTTGATTCTGAATGCAGAGGGGGCCGTTGCCCCCTTTCTTGCCCCTGGCCACAACTCTATAGTCTGCCTACGCCATGAATACTGCACACCGCAAACCTCTGCCGGGCACTTCGCTGGATTACTTCGATACGCGTGCTGCGGTTGAGGCGATCCAGCCTGGTGCCTATGACAAGCTCCCCTATACCTCACGCATACTGGCCGAAAATCTGGTCCGTCGCTGTTCGTCAGCCACGCTGACCGACTCACTCAAGCAGCTGATTGAACGTAAACGCGAGCTGGATTTTCCGTGGTTCCCGGCCCGAGTGGTCTGCCACGATATCCTCGGCCAGACCGCGCTGGTTGATCTGGCCGGTCTGCGCGACGCGATTGCCGACATGGGTGGCGACCCCGCACAAGTTAATCCGGTCGTGCCAGTGCAGTTGATCGTTGATCACTCGCTGGCGGTTGAATGCGGCGGTTACGATCCAGAAGCTTTTTCCAAGAACCGCGCGATTGAAGATCGCCGCAACGAAGATCGCTTCCATTTCATCGACTGGACCAAAAAGGCCTTCAAGAATGTCGAGGTGATCCCGCCGGGCAACGGCATCATGCACCAGATCAATCTGGAGCGGATGAGCCCGGTGATTCATGACAAAGACGGCGTGGCGTTCCCCGATACGCTGGTCGGCACCGACAGCCACACCCCGCACGTTGACGCATTGGGCGTGATCGCCATTGGCGTTGGCGGGCTGGAAGCCGAAAACGTAATGCTGGGCCGTGCCTCGTGGATGCGTTTGCCCGACATCATTGGCGTCGAACTGTCTGGCAAACCGCAGCCTGGCATTACCGCCACCGATGTGGTGCTGGCGCTGACCGAGTTCCTGCGCAAGGAAAAGGTCGTTGGCGCATATCTGGAATTCCACGGTGAGGGCGCTGCGGCACTGACGCTGGGCGACCGCGCCACCATCTCCAATATGGCCCCCGAATATGGGGCCACGGCAGCGATGTTCTTTATCGATCAACAAACCATCGACTATCTCAAGCTCACCGGGCGCGAGGAAGAACAGGTGCGGCTGGTCGAGCTGTACGCCCGGCATACTGGCCTGTGGGCCGATAGCCTGGAAAACGCTGAATACGAACGCGTGTTGCACTTTGATTTGTCGAGCGTGGTGCGCAATATGGCTGGCCCGTCCAACCCGCACAAGCGCCTGCCCACTTCGGCGCTGGCCGAACGCGGTATTGCCGTCGACCTCGACAAGGCCCGCGCCGAAGAGGCCGCTGGCCTGATGCCGGATGGCGCGGTGATCATCGCCGCCATTACCAGCTGTACCAACACCAGCAACCCGCGCAATGTGATCACTGCCGGTCTGCTGGCGCGTAATGCCAACCGCCTGGGCCTTACCCGCAAGCCGTGGGTCAAGTCATCGCTGGCACCGGGCTCCAGAACGGTACAACTTTATCTGGAAGAAGCCGGTTTGCTGCCAGAACTGGAACAGCTGGGTTTTGGCATTGTCGCTTTCGCCTGTACCACCTGCAACGGCATGTCCGGCGCACTCGAACCGAGCATCCAGCAGGAAATCATCGAGCGCGACCTGTACGCGACGGCGGTATTGTCTGGCAACCGCAACTTCGACGGGCGCATTCACCCGTACGCCAAGCAGGCGTTCCTGGCTTCACCGCCGCTGGTGGTGGCCTACGCCATTGCGGGCACCATGCGCTTTGATATCGAAAAAGATGTGCTCGGTGTGGTCGACGGCAAAGAAATTCGCCTGAAAGACATCTGGCCGGCCGATGAAGAAATCGACGCGGTCGTGAAAAGCGCCGTCAAGCCTGCGCAGTTCCGCCAGGTCTATGTGCCGATGTTTGCCCCGCAAGCCGACAGCGGCGAGCAGGTCACTCCACTGTATAACTGGCGCGCGAAGAGCACTTACATTCGCCGCCCGCCGTACTGGGAAGGCGCCTTGGCTGGCGAGCGTACGCTCAAAGGCATGCGCCCGCTGGCGGTGTTGCCGGACAACATCACCACCGATCACCTGTCGCCATCTAACGCCATTATGGCGAGCAGCGCGGCGGGCGAATATCTGACCAAAATGGGCTTGCCGGAGGAAGATTTCAATTCCTACGCCACCCACCGCGGCGATCATCTGACGGCACAACGCGCGACTTTTGCCAACCCGAAGCTGTTCAACGAAATGGTCCTGAACGCCGATGGCACGGTGAAACAAGGTTCGTTGGCGCGCGTGGAACCGGACGGCGAAGTGATGCGCATGTGGGAAGCCATCGAAACTTATATGGAACGCAAGCAGCCACTGATCATCGTGGCTGGCGCTGACTACGGCCAGGGTTCCTCGCGTGATTGGGCGGCCAAGGGCGTACGCCTTGCGGGTGTCGAAGTGATCGTCGCTGAAGGCTTCGAACGGATTCACCGTACCAACCTGGTCGGCATGGGCGTGCTACCGCTCGAGTTCAAACCCGGCGTTAACCGCAAGACGCTGGCGCTGGATGGCACCGAGACTTATGACGTGACCGGCGCACGTACGCCACGCGCCACGCTGACGCTGCTGATCCATCGCAAGAATGGCGAAACGGTCAAAGTGCCGGTGACCTGCCGCCTCGACAGTGATGAAGAAGTCGCAATCTACGAAGCGGGCGGTGTGCTGCAACGTTTTGCGCAGGACTTCCTTGAATCGGCGGCAGAGACCGTCTGATTGGCTGACTCAACCAGAAGCCGGGCGCCGCAGCGATGCGCCGTCCGGCTTTGGCAATAAGGCAATGCAATGGCATATCAACCTCAAATCAAGATTCCCGCCACCTATATGCGCGGCGGCACCAGCAAGGGCGTGTTCTTCCGTCTGCAAGACCTGCCCGAAGCCGCACAACAGCCAGGTGCTGCCCGCGACGCCTTGCTGATGCGCGTGATCGGTAGCCCCGACCCGTATGGCAAGCAGATTGACGGCATGGGTGGCGCGACTTCCAGCACCAGCAAGACTGTGATCGTCAGCAAGAGTAACCGCCCCAATCACGATGTCGACTATCTGTTTGGCCAGGTGTCTATCGATAAGGCCTTCGTCGACTGGAGCGGCAACTGCGGCAATTTGTCGGCGGCGGTGGGCTCGTTCGCTATCGGCGGTGGACTGGTCGACTCAGCGCGTATTCCGCATGACGGTATCGCCATCGTGCGGATCTGGCAGGCTAATATCGGCAAGACCATCATTGCGCACGTGCCGATTACCGGCGGCGCGGTGCAGGAAACGGGTGACTTCGAACTCGATGGCGTCACTTTTCCCGCCGCAGAAGTACAGCTGGAATTCCTCGACCCGGCAGCAGAAGAAGACGGCGCTGGCGGCTCGATGTTCCCCACCGGCAATCTGGTGGACGATCTGGAAGTGCCCGGTGTGGGTACGCTGAAAGCTACGCTAATCAACGCGGGCATCCCGACCATTTTTGTCGAGGCTGAAGCAATCGGCTACACCGGCACTGAACTGCAGGATGCCATTAACGGTGACGCCAAAGCGCTGCAGATGTTTGAAACCATCCGCGCTCACGGCGCGCTGCGCATGGGGTTGATCCAGAACCTGGACGAAATCGCCACGCGGCAGCACACACCAAAGGTCGCCTTTGTCGCGAAACCGCAGGCTTACCTGTCATCCAGCGGCAAGCCGGTCGCCGCTGCAGATATCGACGTGCTGGTGCGGGCGCTATCAATGGGCAAGTTGCACCACGCCATGATGGGCACTGCGGCCGTGGCCATCGGCACCGCCGCCGCCATTCCGGGCACGCTGGTCAACCTTGCCGCAGGTGGGGGCGAGCGCCAGGCCGTGCGCTTTGGTCATCCTTCCGGCACCTTGCGGGTTGGTGCACAGGCAAGCCAGCTCAACGGGGAGTGGACCGTGAACAAGGCCATCATGAGCCGCAGCGCTCGCGTGTTGATGGAAGGCTGGGTACGCGTGCCGGGTGATACGTTTTAGATAGCTTGAAGATCATTTGATGGCCGAAAAAGAACCGGCGGGTAGTCAGGTGCTGCTCGTTTGGTGAGCAGCAGCGCCGGACTCGGCTGCTTTTCTCATCTGCCAATCAAGTGAATCCATGGTCTTTACAAGGCTTCAGCGCGTGAGAATCGAGCGCGCTGAAGGGCAGTAACGCATCGATTTTCCTGTCTTGCTCAGATTTACTCAGCTTCGTGTCCTGGAAAACGGTTAAAAGGAACATGCGGGTGGGTGTTTGTTCACCAAAGATGTTCAAAAATACCAGTGTATTGCACCGCATTGCCCGGCCCGATCGGGGCCGGATTCGGTGCAGTTCAATACTCCCCGCAGCAAGGTGTATTCACCTTTTTACTTGTTCACTTGCAAATGACCGACGGGTTTATTCCCCGGTCCGCATTTGGCGGGATGGTTAGTCGTTCCGCCTCAAATGGTTCCTGATGCAAATCCAGAAAACAAACAAGCTGATCATAGCGCTTGCCGTTTTGTGCTCCGTTGCGAGTTTCGTCGCTTACCAATACGCCTGCCGTGCGCAGGCCGAGCGTCATGTTCTCGGCGAACAAGTCCTGGCCGCCAACATTTCGCTCAGAGAATTGAGTGCGGGCAGCGAGCAGCTGACCGCCGCAGTACGTGCCTATGCGGCGACCGGCGAGCAAAGCTATCGCGATATCTACGACCGTCAGATACAGGTTCTGCATATTCGCGACCACGCGGTACAGCAACTGGCGAAGCTCGGGCTGGACAGCAACGCAATGGGCCTGATCGCCCAAGCTCGCCAATTATCGACTGAGCTGGAACAGCAAGAGCGCCAGTCCTTCGAGGCTGTGGCACGTCATGACCGGCAACGCGCCGTCGCCCTGGTTTATGGCGACGAATATCAGCGGGCAGTCCGGAACATCAGCGAAAAAATCAATCTTGCTCAGCGAATGATTGTGACGCAGCTGGATGGCCGGATCGCTACATTGTCTGCGCGTGCCAGCAATGCGGGTTATTGGCTTGCGGGTACCTTGTTGCTGAATGTGCTGGTTATGTTTGCGGCGTTGTTGTTTTACCAGCGCCGGGTTGTTCGGCCACTTGGCCGGCTGATCGACAGCACCAGGCTTGTTCTCGCCGGTGATTATTCATTCCGCTTCCAGCATCACAACGTGGAAGACGAAATGACTGACCTCACTCGCTCACTGGAAGCTTTCCGCGTGCAAAGCGCCGTCATGGATCAGCAGCGTTGGGCACGGCAGCAATTGCTGGAGCTCTCCAGCGCACTGCAACAGCAAACGACACTGCGGGGATTTGCCGGGTGCCTCTTGGACCATCTTGGCGAACCATTAGGCTTGGCCGCAGCAGCCTGTTATTTGCAAACCGATAACAGACAAGGCTTTCAGTGTCTGGCGACATATGGTTTGCCTCGTGATACGGCGTTACCAGATACACATAAGCTGCTGTTGAATCAGGCGCTCGAGGCCAAACGCCCGTTGCAGCTGGATATGCCCGCACCGAGCGAGTGGGGCAGCAGTTTTGGGACAAACGTTGAAGCGCCAGGTCTCCTGCTACTGATTCCACTGACATTGCCGAGTGGGCTGGGCGGCGTATTGGAGCTTGCCACATTCAGCGATTACACAGAGCGACAAGGGTTGATGCTGGAGGCTTTGCCACAACTGATGTCGCTCAGACTTGGCGGCGTGCTGCGTGATCTGCACACCGTTACGTTGCTGGAACAGTCGCGAAACCAGGCCGAAGCGCTAAGCAGTTCGCAATGCCAATTGCAGGCACGTAAAGAGGAATTGGAGTATCTCAATCAAGAGCTTCGGGCCCATGTAGTGATGCAGGAGTCGCAGCAACAGGAATTGCGCGCCACCCAAGCCTGGTTCAGCAGCATTGTCGAGTGTGCCCCCGATGGCA
The DNA here is from genome assembly GCF_031291215.1 of Silvimonas sp. Lineage (NCBI taxonomy): Bacteria > Pseudomonadati > Pseudomonadota > Betaproteobacteria > Neisseriales > Chitinibacteraceae > Silvimonas > Silvimonas sp. The sequence goes on along the minus strand of NZ_JARLJK010000142.1, from coordinate 34,993 downwards.
TGCTGGTCGTCGACGGGCAAGGCCGGATAACGCTGGCCAATAGCCGGCTGGAAACCAAGTTTGGTTACCAGCGCGGTGAAATGATTGGCATGTCAGTAGACGGCCTGGTTCCCGAGGGCTTTCGTCATTCGCATGCAGCCCAACGTGAAGAGTTCAAGCTTGGCCACGATATGGCACGCGACATGGGCGCAGGTCGCAGAGTTTTGGGACAACGTAAGGACGGCAGCGAATTCCCGCTCGAAATCCGCCTGTCGCGCTTGCCGGCGCGTAACGATGGCGAAATTCTGATTTGCGCAGCAGTACGAGATATCAGCCGGCGCCTGGAAGAAGAAGCAGCTCATCGGGCAATCGAAGAACGTATGCGACTGATTCTGGCCACGATCAGTGGCGGGGTATTAGGGGTCGATTCACAAGGCGATATTACTTTTGCCAATCCTGCCGCGGAGATTTTGCTGGGTTACGAGCAAGAAGAACTGGTGGGAATGTCTCTGCCGCGACTGGCCCGTTACGTGGCAGAAGATGGCAGCGAGTTGTTGCCACGGGAGTCGTGGGCGTTACTGCCGCTGAGCATGAACGGATCCAGGCGTGGCAGCGATGCCTGTTTATGGCATAGCAATGGCACCAGCTTTGCCACCGAATATGCGATTGCCCCCATGCAGGAGCATGAGCTTCAGACTGGCATGGTCATCATGTTCCGGGATGCGACCGAGCGGATCGAAGCGGAAAAAGCCCTGCTGGCTGAGCGGGAGCGACTGCAACAAATTCTCGATAGCAGCCCGGTCTGTATCGTTTTCTCCTCGACCGAGCAGGTGCATTTTGCCAATCCAAAGTTTGTGGAAACGTTCGGCATTGGCGCGGGCGACTCGTCGTCAGCACTCTATGTACGTCAGGAAGAACGCGTTGAGCTGTTTACTGTCATGGCTAACGACAAAGTCGCCAGCAACCTCGAGATCCAGTATTACGACCGCGATCAACGTGTGCGGGACATGCTGATCACTTGCGTGACAATGAAATTGAATGGCGTAGAGGGTGTACTGGGCTGGATGGTGGACATTACCGAGGTCAAGGCGGCAGAACAGGCTGGACGCGATCATGCCGCGATGCTGCAGTCGCTGATCAATGCCATCCCGTATCCGCTGTTTTACAAGGATGCAAATGCCCGTTGCCTCGGCATAAATGATGCTTTTAAAGAAACCTTTGCGGTCGACGAGCGGGATCTGATTGGCAAAACCGTGCTCGAACATAGCGATGCGCTGCCGACTACCGATCACCGCCGTTACTACGACGAAGATTTGGCATTGATTGCGTCCGGCGGCCATCTGCAACGCGAAGCATCCGTCTTTTTTGCCGATTACATTGCCCGTGACGTGATTTATTCCGCTTCGGCCTTTCGCCATAGCGACGGCAAGCCAGGTGGCATGGTCGGCACTTTTGTCGACGTTTCCGACCGTAAAAAAATAGATGAAATCGAGCGTTTCAACCGGCTTGCCCTCGGTCGCGAGAAACGTATCCTTGATCTGAAGAGCCAGATCAACGCCCTTAGTGTCGAATTGCAGCGGCAGCCAATATTCAACGTTCCCGATGAAATTGCCGGAGAAAACGGAGGCGGAGATTTTCCGGAAACCAGTCTCAACCGGCTTCCTGCTGACGAAATGGTCATCGAGCAGGAGTTGATCCGGCTGTTGGCGACCCATGAAATTCACCAGCTGTTCGCTACCCAGTGTCAGGAACATGGCGTGGATGCCGCCATTTTCGGTCTGGGAGGGAATACCCTGCTGTCCTTGGGCGCAGACTCGACGCGGCCTGCTCCCGCAGACAACTGGCTAACGGGGCTGCCGGTCAAGGACATACCGCTACACTTTGATCAGAACTATACGATTGTCCCGATCGATGCCGATTCAAGTTGTGCCGTTTCGCCGATCACCATTGGAGCGCGCCAGGTCGCCACGTTGTGGATAGGCCCATTCCGGCTTGAGTATGTCACTGCGTCTGCCGGCGAAATCATGAACTCTTCCCGTCTGACACCCAGCCAGCTCCAGCGCATGATGCAGTTGTTCTCTGGTGTTGGCGGGCTGCTTGCCACCCTTTCGCTGCGCCTTTGGCGCTCGCACCAGGCCGAGCAATATGTCCGCACGCAGTCTCCCGTCATGCGTAGCGAGCGTGCTGCCGCCATCAGCCTTGCCGAAGACGCAGAACAGGCCCGGCAGGATGTGCTGCAATATCAGGGGCAACTCGAGTCGCTGGTAGAGAAGCGCACGGCAGAACTGGTGGCCGCCAAGGAAATTGCCGAGGAGGCAACTCGCGCAAAAAGCGATTTCCTCGCCAATATGAGCCACGAAATCCGTACGCCAATGAACGCCATCATCGGCATGTCTTACCTGGCGCTGAAGACCGAATTGAATCCGCGACAGCAGGACTACCTGGGCAAGATTCAGCAATCGGCTCGCCATTTGCTGAGCATCCTCAATGAGATTCTCGATTTTTCCAAAATTGAGGCCGGAAAGCTGACCATGGAGCGGGTTAACTTCCGGTTGGCGGATGTGCTGGCGCAGGTTGTTGCGCTTGAGGGAGACAAAGCGACTGTCAGGTCGCTGGCTCTGAATGTCGAGGTGGCAGGTAATGTGCCCGACGATCTGGCTGGGGACCCAACCCGCCTGAGCCAGATTTTGCTCAACTATGTCAGCAACGCCATCAAGTTTACCGAGCGTGGCGGCATCAATATCGAGGTGAGACTTGCCGGGTACGTGGCTGGTGAGCCGTTGCTGCGTTTTGCGGTGAGCGATACCGGCATCGGACTGACCTCGGCGCAGCGTGGCCAATTGTTTACGGCCTTTCAGCAAGCAGATACCTCCACCACTCGCCAATATGGCGGCACCGGTCTTGGTCTGGTCATTGTCAAAATGCTGGCAGAACTGATGCATGGCGAGGTTGGCGTTGAAAGCGAATACGGACATGGCAGCACATTCTGGTTCACTGCCCGACTGGGCTTGGGTGCTGTGGCGAGCGATCCGCATCCTGACGCCTCGGAACAAAGCGCGCCGACCAGTGCTGAATTTCGCGGAAAGCGCATTCTGCTGGTGGAAGATAACGAGCTGAATCAGCAAGTTGCGGTGGAATTGCTGAAAGAGACCGGCGTCGAAGTGGATATTGCTGACAATGGCGCCATTGCCGTCAATCTGGCGGGTAAAACCCGTTATGACTTGATCCTGATGGACATGCAGATGCCCGTGCTGGACGGGCTGGATGCCACTCGCCAGATTCGCGAGCGCGGTCCATGCATGAGCGTGCCCATTGTGGCGATGACCGCCAACACCCAAGAACAGGACCGAAATCTTTGCCGGGAAACCGGAATGAACGACTACCTGGCCAAGCCGTTCGAGCCCGAAGCGCTGCAGGACATTCTGGCGAAGTGGATGCCGGTCGCCAGCTGACTTATGCCATAACGCCAATTTATTGCGGATTACTGCTTTCCGGGCGGATCGCTGTTTTTAGTGCGGCCTTGCACCTTCTCTTTTGTATTGCTCAGCTTTGCTCAGATTTGCAATTCTGGTTCATGTTATTTTCAGGATTGTGTTTTGGAAAAGATAACTGGGCTATTTATCTGACTAATGACTGCCCGCGTATTCTGGCCTGCCGGATGCGCAAATTTCCCGACAAACAAGACGACGATTATTAATGCCAATGATCGCTTGTCACGTATTTAAAACGGCTGGACTCATCGCCCCACGGCGAGGTGTCCCAGGGCGTGACATTTGTCATCCACGCTGTTGCATGGCCAATGCCGGCCAGTACCGCACAACCTGGTGCTCCCGACATGGGGGCAAGTCGCGCGTATGAGCAGCCAGGCCGCTCCGGACTTTTGCGATTCACCAATCATTGTGAATTGGCCGATTTGAAGGATTGCAAAACAATCTGGTGTTATTACCAAAGGGATATTGCGCGGTGCGCGATATCCCGAATTTATTTGTATTGAGCATGGGCTGGCCGAATCTCGAAATGAGGGGACTGAATTGAAACTGACAAAGATGAACTCAGAAATGACGATTCGGACCAAGCTTTTGCTGCTGGTATTGGGCGGCCTTTTTTTGATGCTGGTGCAGGGGGCCAATAATATTTTTCGCGTGGCTGCCATCCAGGCTGATTTTGAAACGACCTACAACGACCGGATAACCAGCCTTGCCGAACTCAAACGCATTGAAGATCTGTATGCCCACAATGTGCTGGAGGTGGTTCACAAACTGGGTGCCGGGCGGATCGATTGGGACGTCGCCCAGACGAGTCTTCACCAGGCAAAAATCTCGGTTCACGCCCGCTGGGACGCTTATCTCAAAACCGCGCTGACCGACGAAGAAAAAAAGCTGGCGGCACAGACCGCACGGAACATGAATATCGCCGATGCCACGCTGGCGCGGCTGGATTCGCAAATAACCGCCAAAAACAGTGCCGGATTGACCCAGCTGGAACATGGGGAGCTGGAGGACAATCTTGTGCAAGTTTTTTCCAGCATCGATCAGTTGATCAATTTGCAGTTGCGAGTGGCCAAGGCCAATTTCGAGAACGCCCATCGCAATCAAATGCGGGCCTATCTTGTGACCGGGGCCCTGCTTGGGCTAGCCGTGTTGCTTGGTACCGTTTGGGCTTATGGCATGCTGCGCCAGCTTAATCGCAAGATCGCCCGCGTGAACGAGGCAATGCGATGGGCTACGGTCGGGAATGATCTCTCCGCGCGTGTCAGCGTGACCGGAAAGGACGAGATCGATCTTATCGCCGTGGCGTACAACAATCTTGCGAGCCGGTTGCAGGACCAGCAGTGGACCACCCAAGGCTGGTTGTACATTGCAAACGTCATGCAAAAGCAGGAAAGCCTGGCTGGCTTTGCCGAGCAATTGCTGGCCGCAGTCGCACCAATGCTGCGCTGCCACTGGGCGGCGTTCTATATGGAGCGTGAGGCAGGTAGCGAGCTTTCTTATATTGGCGGGTTCGCCTTGTCCGAAGCGCAAGGTGCAGCGCGCGCCGTTGCGGCTAACGCCCAGTTGGCCCAGATACTGCGCGATAAAAAACCGGCCCAATTCAACGATGTGCCCTTTGACTCCTGGCCAGTGGTGCCTGACGAGTATGCCCATACCCCACTCAATCTGGTTCAAGTGCCCATACTCTTGAGCGACGGGCAGGGGGCGGTCATTGAATTTGCCTCATTCAACAGCTTCAGCGAGCGCGAACTTTACGCGCTTGATCGTTTGTCCTTGATTGTCGAACCACGACTGGACGTTTTACTGCGCTCATTGCGAACGCAAGAACTGCTTGAAAAAACGCAGATTCAGGCTGATGCGCTGGCTATTTCCGGGCAGCAATTAATGGAACATGGCGAGGAACTGGAACTGCTCAACCAGTCGCTTGCCGAGAAGACAAGCCTGCTGGAAGAACAACAGGAACAGCTGGCTGCAACCGAGGCCTGGTATCGCAGCATCATCGAATCTGCTCCAGACGGCATGGTCGTTGTGGATGAACGCGGTCTCATCGTGCTGAGCAATACGCAGCTTGAACGCATGTTTGGTTATTCGCGCGGTGGCTTGCTGGGGCAGTCGATTGAAATGCTGTTGCCCAACGAGGCACGAGAGCGGCATCCCGCTTTGCGCGAAGGCTACGCCGTGGAGGCGGTCGCACGGTCAATGTCGACCACCAATGCCAACGTACGCGGTTTACGCAGTGACGGCAGTGAGTTTCCGGTGGACGTGCGCTTGTCCGTTTTGCCCAAGCTCGCGTATGCGGGGTCTTATATTTGCGCGGCTGTGCGTGATATCACCCAGCGCAGGCTGGACGAAGCAAAGCAGGCAGAACTGGAGCAGCTCAATCGCATGATCCTGACCTCAGCACGGTATGGCGTGGTGGGATTGGGTGCCGATAACCGATTGACGTTTATCAACCCCTACGCAGCAGAAGTGCTCGGATATCACGAAGCGGACCTGCTCGGTCTGCCGATCGATGAACTGGCTTGTGAGTCTGTAGCAGTCACCGATCAGCACAGTAGCGATTCCGGTTTGAGCTCGGGAGTAAATGGCCCGGTTGGCAGCAGATTCAGAGGCATGATGCGCCGTCGTAATGGATCGCTTCTTCCGATCAACTACGGCATTTCGCCGCTTTATAAAAATGACGTTCAAGATGGCGCCGTCGTTTTCTTTCATGATGCGACGGAGCTGCGCCGGGCGGAGCAACAAGAGCGCGACCATACCGCACTGTTGCAGGCGTTGATCGACACCATTCCGTATCCGATTTTCTACAAAGGCGCCGATCTGCGCTATCTGGGCTTCAATCGCGCTTATGAACAGACCTTTGGTGTGCGCCGCGATGCGTTGATTGGCAAATATGTACTGGATCATGATTACCTGCCAGACGCAGAGCGTCAGGCCCATCAAGCAGAGCAAAAGGAACTCATTGCCAACGGCGCATCCGTACAGCGTGAGATGGCCGTGTCGTTTGCCGACGGGTTACGGCATGACACGCTTTACTACATATCCAGTTTTCGCAAAGCCGATGGCGCACCAGGCGGGATTATCGGGACCTTCGTTGACGTATCCGACCGTAAAAAAATTGGAGAAATTGAACGTTTCAACCGATTGGCGCTGGGCCGCGAAGTCCGGGTTATCGAGTTGAAGCGGCAGGTCAACGCGTTGGCGCTGGAGCTGGGTCGTTCATCGATCTATGCCTCGCCAGAGCAAGTGGACGACGCTGCGTCCGTGCAAGTGGCTGCCTTTCCGGAATCAATAACGACCATGGCAGCGACGGCAGTCGCAACCGACACGCCGATGTTGCCGGTGACCGTCGAAACGCAACGCATACTGGTTGATTACTGCGATCTACTGGGTATTAACGCGGCCATTTTTGATCAGGACGGGAAACAGGTGGTGGCCTCAGACTGGCAAGAGGATTTTTCTCTGGCCGGGCTGGCATGCATGGCCGGGAACGACAGGCAGTGCATCGGCAGCGAGTGCACTATCTATCATGACCAGGCGGGTTTATACGCCTGCGCTGCACCGATCTGGGTTGACGGTCGCCAGGTCGCAGTACTGCGCACCGCGCCTTTTCGCTTGACGGCAGCAGATGTCGGTAGCGTTGAAGAGGTCGTCCCGGCAATGGATGAGCCTCGACTGACACAGATACTCGGCTTCCTGAAACACTTCGCCAATCTGATCGCGGCCACGGCCGTGCAGCATTGGCGCAATCGTCGTGTGGAACAGCATTTGAGCCAAGGTGCCTCGGCCATGCAAGATGAACGGGCGGCAGCCATTAGTCTGGCAGAGGATGCCGAGCTGGCACGTGGCGAGCTTGAATCTTACAAGCAGCATCTTGAGGCACTGGTCGAGGAGCGCACCGCACAATTGGCGGCGGCCAAGGATGATGCCGAAATCGCCACGCGCGCCAAGAGTGATTTTCTGGCCAATATGAGCCATGAAATCCGCACGCCCATGAACGTGATTCTGGGCATGGCTCACCTGGCAACACGCACCGAGCTGTCCCCTAAACAACGCGATTATCTGAAAAAGATTCAGGACTCCAGCCAGCATTTGCTGGGCATCATTAATGACATCCTGGATTTTTCAAAAATTGAAGCAGGCAAGCTCGATATCGAGCAGGTGGACTTCTCGCTCGACAAGGTGCTGGACGAACTCGGTGCGATCAATAGTGAAAAAGCGTCGTTCAAATCGCTGGAACTGATCTTCGACGTGGCCAGTGATGTGCCGCGTCGCTTGAATGGTGACCCGGTACGGCTCCGGCAAATCCTCATTAATTATCTCAATAACGCGATCAAGTTTACCCCGCAGGGTGAGGTCAAACTCAGCGTGCGGCTGGTTGAACATCAGGACCAGTCGGCAACCCTGCATTTTGCCGTGCAGGACACCGGTATTGGCCTGAGCGAAGAACAACGCCGCCTGCTGTTCCTTTCTTTCCAGCAGGCAGATACATCCACTACCCGCAAATATGGCGGCACCGGGCTTGGATTGGCTATTTGCAAGATGCTGGCAGGCTTGATGCATGGCGAAGTCGGGGTGCAGAGTACCCAGGGCGTGGGCAGTACTTTCTGGTTTACCGCCCGTTTTGGCATTCCTGCATTGGCGAAGGATTCGTCGCGTCTACCCAAAAAACGGGTGAAATCACGGGTTCTGCTGGTGGACGACAACGAGAGCGCACGCAGTACGCAAGCGCGCATACTCGATGAGATGGGCCTGGATGTGGCCGTGGTCGAGTCGGGCGAAAGCGCCGTTATGCATGTTGCCGCCATGGACAAAAAAGGCCCCCCATGCGACATCCTGTTTATTGATTGCCATATGCCCGGAATGGATGGTTTTGCGACCACTCGACGTATCCGCGCGCTGGGGTTAGCCCATATCCCCCGTATTGTCATGATGAGTGCCTATGACAATGAGCAGATCCGGCTGCAGGCGGCCGCAGAAGGCATTGATGGTCTGTTAGCCAAGCCGGTGGGCGCCGTTCAATTGCGCGACTGCATGGAGAATGTTCTGACCGAGACTGCTGTGGTCCGCCGCAGTTATGCGTCTGAAAATCGCCCCTTTCATATTCCGGAATTACAAGCGGCGCACATCCTGCTGGTTGAAGACAATGAACTCAATCAGCAAGTCGCTATGGAATTACTCGCAGAAGGCGGTTTGAGCGTGACCCTGGCCGGAAACGGTGCCATCGCGCTGCAAAAAATTGCTGAAACCAACTTTGATCTGGTGCTGATGGATATGCAGATGCCAGTGATGGACGGGGTGGAAGCGACCCAAATGATACGGAGCAGTGGTTACACCATGCCGATCATTGCCATGACCGCCAATGCCATGACCGGAGATCGGCAACGCTGCCTTGAAATCGGCATGAACGACCATATCGCCAAGCCGGTTGAGCCAGAGGCGCTGTGGGGCACGCTGCGTCGTTGGCTCAAGCCTGCGACAAGCGTTAAATCCGAACCGGCTGGCGCAGCTGCTCCGGCTGAACTGGTCAGCGTGCCAGCAAACATTCCAGGCCTTGATTCCGTTGCCGGATTGCGGCGAATCCGTGGCAACACCGAGTTGTATCTTCGGCTTTTGCGTAGCTTCATGCAAAGCCATGGCAATACCGTGACCGAAGCTCGCGAAGCGCTGGCGCAGGGTGACGCCGCAACGGCGCGGCGCAGTTTTCATACGCTGCGCGGTGTGGCCGGCCAGATTGGCGCGGTGCATATACAGCAGTTGGCGGGGGAGGTTGAACAAGCCTTGCACGATCAAGCTGCCGCTAATGTGATTGATGTCGGTATGGCCGAGCTAGAGGCCGCGCTGCTGGCGCTACTGGCAGCGCTCAGCGCGGCTTTGCCCGACGCTGTCGAATTGTCGCGGGACGAGGCCGCCAATGTGGATGTTGATCAGGCCAGAAATCTCTGTGACCGACTCATCCAGTTTTTAACTAAAGACGACGCCGAGGCCGGCGAATTATTTGAAAGATCGGCCGCTGTGCTACGGCAAGTGCTACCGCAACACTATCGCGATATAGAGCGGGCAATGCGTTCGTATGATTTCGGGACTGCACTCAGCATTTTGCAAGCCGCGATCACTCATATTCACTGGAAAGAAGCATGATGAAGTCCGCAAATGGCCATTCGGTCAAACCCACCATCCTGATGGTCGACGATACGCCCAGCATGCTGGACGTGTTGGCGCATTTACTCGAACCCGAGTTCCGGGTGCAGGTAGCCCGCAGCGGCGAACAAGCACTGGCGAAAGTGGCGCACAGCGAACATCCGGATTTGATCTTGCTTGATGTCGAGATGGACGGCATGGATGGTTACGCGACATGCATGCGCTTGAAAAGCAATCCGGCAACGCGGGATATTCCGGTTATTTTTCTGACCTCGCACGCAAATGAGGAAAACGAGGCAAAAGGGTTCGATGCCGGGGCGGTCGACTTTATTCCCAAGCCAATTTCGCCGTCGACATTGCTGTCACGGGTGAACGCTCAGCTCGCTTTGAAACGGATGAGGGATCTGCTGCGCGACAAGAATGCGTATCTGGAACGGGAAATCACCCGACGCACGCGGGAAGTTGTGGCAGTACAAAGTGTGGCCATTGCTGCAATGGCATCGCTGGCGGAAACCCGCGATTCAGAGACCGGCAATCATATTTTGCGTACGCAACGCTACGTAAAGGCGCTGGCCGAGCATTTACGCAACCACTCCCGTTTTTCGGCCCAACTCGATGACGCCTATATCGATCTGCTGTTCAAATCTGCGCCGTTGCATGACATTGGCAAGGTCGGCATCCCTGATCGTATTTTGCTCAAGCCGGGAAGATTGACCGCCGACGAGATGGAAATCATGAAAACCCATGCCATGCGGGGACGTGTTGCCATCGCAAAAATGGAACAGATGCTGGGTTACCAGATCGACTTTCTGGTGCTGGCCAAGGAAATCGCTTTTTCACATCATGAAAAATGGGACGGCAGTGGCTATCCGCTTGGGTTGTCTGGTGACGGTATTCCGCTGAGCGCACGCCTTATGGCTTTGGCCGATGTTTACGACGCATTGATCAGTCGCCGCGCCTATAAGGAACCCATGTCTCATCAAGCCGCAGCCGACTTTATCCAGTCTGGCCGCGGCAAGCATTTCGACCCGGATGTAGTCGACGCGTTTGTAGAGTTACAGGAAGAATTCCAGGCCATTGCCAGGTTCTACGCGGATACCGCCGAGACCGAGCTTGAGCAGACAGCCATGATAAATACCCATTTGGGGTTGCAGGTGGTGGGGCAAGCCTGATGAAAAAATTCCGCGATCTGGCTGTGCTGGTGGTTGACGATTTCGAACCGATGCGCAAAGTCACTGTGACCCAATTACGCCAGTTGGGGCTGGAGCAAATCATGATGGCCAGCAACGGTGGAGAAGCGTTGCGGCTACTGCGCCGGCACCGGGTGGACATCATTTTGTCGGACTGGAACATGCCGGTAATGACCGGCCTCGAGTTGTTGTGCGAGGTGCGCAACGACGAGAGTCTATGTCGCCTGCCTTTTGTGATGATCACGGCCGAGTCAGACCGCAAGCATCTGGAACAGGCGATTGCAAATGGCGTGAGTGATTTGCTGGTCAAGCCGTATGCGCCGGATCGGCTGGAAGCCAGCCTCGAGAGGGCGATCAACTGGAAGCCGCGCCCGCCCAAGGCTGCGCAGGCTGCCAAAGCGCTGCCCCCCAACACAACACCTGATGGCGCTGCAGTCCAGTCTGCGACACCGGAAAAGCCGACCATCCTTGTGGTTGATGACACGCCGGACAATCTCAAGTTGCTGTCGGACCTGCTCAAGGACGAATACCGCGTGCGTATCGCCCTCAATGGCGAAAAGGCACTGGAAATATGCCATTCAGCCACGCCGCCTGACCTGGTTTTGCTGGATGTCATGATGCCGGAAATGGACGGCTTTGAAGTGGCCAGGCATATGCGCGAACATCCGGGTTCACAAAGCATTCCGGTGATTTTTGTGACCGCTCTGGCGCAAGACAAAGACCGGCATGCCGGTCTGGAACTAGGGGCGATTGATTTTGTTACCAAGCCCATAGACCCAGATCAACTGACGTTGCGGATCCGCAATTTCATGCGCTACGTGACGTTGCACAGGGAGGTTCAGGCCGGGTACGACAGCATGCTTGAGGCGGCAAAGCTGCGGGACGAAGTGGATAATATGATGCGCCACGACCTGCGGGGAAGTCTTGCCGGGGTGATTAGCCTGATACAAAACCTGATTGCCACTGATTCCATGAAGCAGATGAATCGTTATCAGGTCGATCAATTGCATGCCGCTGAAGAAATGACCTTGCAGGTGCTCGGCATGATCAATCTGTCGTCCGAGTTATACAAAATCGAGACCGGGCGCTTCAGACTGGAGGCGCAGCCGATTGAGGTTGAAGATATTTTGCAGCGCATTGTGCAACTGGCGCGTACGACCTTCAAACACAAGCAATTGACCATTTCGATGTCCACAGACGAAGTGGTTAGCGCTGAGCCCGCCCGCGCATTTGGCGATGCCATGCTGACCTGGTCGGTATTTCAGAATCTGATCAAGAACGCCTGTGAGGCCGCGCCGGAGAAAGGGATGGTGAGCATCAAGCTGCAAAAGCGCAGCATGATGTGTATTTCAATTACCAATGAGGGAATGATCCCGATTGAAATTCGCGATGCCTTTTTTTCCAAATTTGTGACCAAAGGCAAACCCGGTGGCAATGGCATTGGCACTTATTCGGCCAGATTGCTGACCGAAGCGCAAGGCGGCCAGATTGCTTTTGCCGTTTCCAATGAAACGGCCACCACCACGCTAAGTGTTCAGCTACCTTTGATTCCGGAAGGATTTGTTGAGCCGGATGCTGGCAAGAGAAATCCCCGCTTCGGACAATTGGTGTAGCGCGCATGTATGCCGAGCAAGGCATCCTCGTCCGACGAAGGCTTCGGGTCTAAGACTGGCTAGCAGTATGCGGTAGCCAGATCGAAAAGGTGCAACCTTCCCCGGCCGGGCAGGATACCGAGAGCTTGCCGCCATGTTGTTGCACGATGCGCTCGACCATGAACAAACCCAATCCGGCACCGGGTTTGCTGCTGACGTTGCGACCACGGAAGTATTTCTGGAATACGCGTGCAAGCTCATCGGGCGCAATGCCTTCGCCGTGGTCCACGACGCGTATCTGCAGCCCGCCCGCGTCGCTCGCGGCATGTAATTCAATGGTTTTATCTGGCGCAGAGTAACGATTGGCGTTGGCTAACAAATTACTCAGTGCGATGCGCAATAGCTGGCGATCGCAATAAAACTGCTCAGGCAATTGCCCGGTTATCAAATGCACTTGGCGATCCGGGAACTCGGCCTCCAGTTCTTCCAGTAATTCTTGCAGATTGCACCACGCGTAGCGCATTGGCTGTTCTGCATATTCCAGCCGATCCAGCGACAGATATTCATCTATCAGATTGCTCATGCGCTGGCAGGCATTGCGAATGTTGTTGCAGCGTTGCAAAAATCGCTCGCGTGGCCCGTCTGGATTGGCGGCCAGTTTCTGCGCCGACGTATTGATAATGGCCATGGGGGTCCGGAACTCATGCGACACCATGGATACAAAATCGCGTTGCTGCTGATTTGCGAGTTGTTCGATGGCTAGTGCGCGTTTCAGCGCGTTGTAGCGGTAGATGATGTACAGGCTCATCATGAGCATATGAATCAATGCGCCCAGCTGCAGGCTGTAATCAGTGAGCTCGGTGGGGTGAAGTGTTCCCAGATTGCGCAGGTAGCGCAAAGCAGCGCCCAGATCAAAGACGCTGAAGGCGGCGAGATAAAACAGCGCCTTGCGCATGCCACGGCGCCAAAGGAGCAGCGCAGCGATCTGGGTGGTCGTGGCCCACACCAAAGCGGCCACAGCTGCCAAACCTACGCCCAGCGCATAAAAGGTGCTACCGGTGAGCAGCGCGGCGACACCGGCTATTCCCGCGAGGCCATATGACATTGATCTGTCATAACGTGGCAGATGGGCACGCAAATCCAGCAGGCGGGAAGAAAATTTCGCCCCCACCAACGGCAAAATACACAGCGCAAGCCCACCCAGGGGGAGCGCCACAGAGCCCGGCAGATCGCGAGGCAATCCGGTTGCGAGCATCGCCACCAGCAGGATGGTCGCAGCGTACGCGCCATACCAGCCCATGAGCGCTTCGCGCGTCCACCACCAAAAAACCAGCTGCAGCAGGATCACCAGGAAAGAAATGCCGAAATACATGCCGTGCGCGAAAGCTTCGTGGGCGGTATGCACATAAAAGGCTTTGGCCGACCACGATTGCACACGGGTGGTCAGAGAGGTGCGCGACGCGACGCGCAGCAGCAAATGCGCATTTGCGGCGGATGGGGGCAAGACAAACGCGGCGCTGATGGTGTCCAGTGGCCAAAACGCATGAGGTACCGCCTTGCCAGCGCGTTGTTCCTGCCACGTACCGTCACCCAGTAACTGATAAAGCCGGACGTCTTCCAGTAACGGATTGGTCAACTCGAGAACCGTCTGGCCGCTGGCGGGAGCGAGGTCCACGCGAAGCCAGATCGCGGCCGCGGTAAAGCCATGATTCACGTAGGCCGCAGGTGGGTTCCAGGAGGTGGCACGCGCGACATCTGCTACCGCGAGCGTTGCGCTGTTATCCCTGAGCCAGGCTGCGGCAATCGGCTGAGGTTCTGCTTGCGCGCAAGATGCCGCGCAAAGTCCGCAAACTACCAGTGCGACACAAAATAAGTATCGTAATATTGAATAGAGCCATGACATATGGATTGGGGACGCACTGTTCTGCCCGAACATGCCTGGAAAGGCAGGGCAGTGGCGAACAATCCTGCACATGGGATTTCTGAATACATTCGGGATGGACATGAATCTGGTATTGCTCGAAGACGAACCGATTCTTTGTGAAGAACTGGCTGAATATTTAGGCGAGAACGGCCATAGCGTGACGGTGGCGAAAAGCATTGCCGAATTTCGGCAGGTGTTTATTGCAGATTTGCACCGTATTGTCATCGTCGACCTTGGTTTGCCGGATGGTGATGGCACGGACTTGATCAAGCAATTGCGCGCTGCCCGTCAACGGGTCGGGATTATCGTTCTAACCGCACGTAACACGACCCATGACAAAGTAAGTGGTCTGATCGACGGTGCGGATCATTACCTTTCAAAGCTGGCTGACCTGGACGAGTTGAACGCCACAGTAGCAGCGCTGGGCCGACGCCTCGTTGCAGATGCTTTGCCTTGCTGGGTACTGCAAGCCGCCCCGCGTCAGCTCATTCCGCCAGGTTTTCCACCCATTCCGTTGTCCGGGCAAGATTACGTGGTGCTGCATGCGCTCGCAAGCGGCGGCGACGTTACCCGCCAATCCATCGTAGGGGCGCTTGGCGAGCGATATCTGGATTACGATCAGCGCCGCATGGATACGCAAATGCGGCGCCTGCGTCGTAAAGTCGAGCAAGCCTGTGGTCTGCAATTACCGGTGACCACTCTGCGTAATATAGGCTACCGCTTTCATGACCCCATAGAGTTGCGCGATTAGCCTGGAATTCCGCTTCGCAAGCTAGCGCTCTGTCTCGCTTATGGGCGGCTTTCCAGGTCCACTCCCATGCGCTGAGAGGCCCTCTCTCACTTTAGCCGGTAATAGTTGTCGCTAAATGCAGAAAGAGGCATCTGCCAACGGCGATTTGCTCATATTTGCTCAGCTTATCCCTTGCTCCGGTTTGAGATGATTCCCCCATGGAAGATATCAACATCCCCGAGCATTGCTCTGCGCTCGACCCGGTCACCGGGTTGTATAGCCGACAGCAATTCTTCAATAGCGCAGAACTGCTGGCTTGTGGCGAATTGCCGTACGCCATTCTGGTTCTGAATCTTGATTACTTTAAGCAGATCAATGACACCGCAGGCTACGACGCTGGCGACCTCGTGTTGTTAGTCGTTGCTGATGTCCTGCGTGCCAGTCTGCGCGAGGGTGATATCGCGGCGCACGTTGGCAAAGACGAATTCGTGGTTGGCCTGTGGCAGGCAACGGAAGGGTATGCGTTGAGCGTGGCACAGCGTATACGGCGTACTTTGGCTGAACAGGCGATTTCATTTTTCGATCGCACGGTTCGCTGCACCGTCAGTATTGGTGTGGCGCAATCCCGGCCGGATTTGAATGCCGGTTTGGCCAGTGCCGCGAAACGAGCCAGCACTGCGCTCTCTCGAGCCAAGCAATCAGGCGGAAACCGGGTATTGCTGGCTGATGCCTGGGCTGTCGCGTAATCATCGGGCCAGCCAGGCAAATCACGCCATTTATCGCGTGCGGATAGGCGTGCCCACGCTCGCACCACGTTTACACGAAATCTGGCCTGCCCCGGCCAGATCATCTAGCGCCGAATTATCCCAAATACTTCGCCAGACGGACCGCCATTAACGGTTGCCGAATGCTTCGCGGGAGCTCACCGCGCCGCGATCTTGACGACTTTCAAGCGCGCTATCGCGTTGGCGTTTTTGGGGAAGAAATCGGCATAGGCAGATCCAGCAAATCAGGTCGTCAGATATGGCCATTGGAAAGATGTGGGACAAAAATTGGAAATAGCGGGATTGGAGACGACGACGAGCTGGTTCCACTCACGGGGTAGCGAACGCTACCTGAGGACTCTGCTAGCGTTTGTTAAAAATCAGTCGGATACGCCGCGGGAAATTCGTGATGCGCTCTCCCGTAATGATCAGCAAACGGCCGAGCGTTTTGCACACACTTTGAAAGGACTGGCGGCGTTGATTGGTGCCCGCGAAGTGCAGTTGCGAGCCGCCGCGCTAGAGGACAACCTGATCTTGAGACAGGGCGTTTCGTCCGTTCGGGATACTTTGGTTGCAGCGCTGGATTGCGCGCTGGCTCAGCAAATGCAAGCGATTGTCGAGGCGGTTGGCCCCACGCCAGTGATGGATAAAGCGCCAACCGGGGTGGATATCTAGACCAAGTGCTTCCTGGTGCTCTTGATTATGGCGCCAGGCAGACCTTGCCCATATCTTTGGCTGGCTTGCGGCAATTGCGGTCGATGGCGGATGCTGCCAGTTCCACCCGGTTCCGCCCCAACGCTTTGGCGCGATAAAGCGCTGCATCAGCTAGTTTCAATACCTCATCGATATCCATTGCCGAATGCGGCTGGTATTGGGCAACGCCGATGCTGATCGTGCAGCGGATTTCACGCCCGTTCACGGTAATGACTTTTTCGGCCAGCGCCAGACGGATACGCTCCGCAACGATCACTGCACCATGCAGTTCAGTCTGCGGCAGGGCAATGATGAATTCCTCGCCACCAAAGCGTGCGGCAATATCGCAATCACGCACATTGGCCCGCAGAATATCCGCAACCGTGCGTAACACCGCATCACCAGCGTCATGACCGTAGGTATCGTTGACCTTCTTGAAATGGTCGACATCCAGCGCCAGAACGCTCCATGGCTGTTCGAAGCGATCGGCCTGATGCCGAACGGTCTGCGCCCAGTTGAAAAACTTCCGCCGGTTCGCCAGACCCGTCATGAGGTCATGCTGGGCGTCGTGTTCGAGCGCTTTGCGCTGGACCTGGTTCTGGTGGAAGAAGCCCAACAAAAGCCATTGCATGATACACAGGCAGATAAACGCCAGCGTGGTGAAGGCAGCCTGAATGCGCCAGTTAAACAGATACACATCTTCGCTCGCAGCGACGAGCTGTAACCACCGGGTATCGTGCAGCGGGGCCAGGACGGCAAGTCGCTCGTGGCCGTCAAATGGGGATTGATAGAATTTCACGTCCGGGCCATAGCGGGAGTTCCGGAAAGAGGCGCCACTGATGGCTTGTCGCTCCCCTTTGTGTGCCGTGGCCGGGTCCCCGGCATGGGCGTAGCGATACAGTACGTCATGCGAGAGCTGATCAAGAATGACCAACACCCCATCTTTGCCCAGGTCAAAACCTCGTGTTGCATCTGTATTGAGCAAAACAGACAAGCTGCGCAAGCTGGTAAACCCGACCACACTGCCTAGCGGCTGGCCTTCTGCCGACTTGATCATCCGGTACGAAACCAGTCCGCCGCCACCCAAGTCGGCCGCAGACGGGCGTGAAACAAAAAATACGGCAGACTCGACCCCGTGATCAAGAATACGCCGGTGTTGGGGCGCATCCTTGAAGGAGTGCTGAGCCAAAACGGCGGGAGGCAGGACTGATGTCACACGTGGGCCCGAGTCCATTGCGATGATGTTGCCAGTTGGGTCCAGGACAGCGATGGTATCCAGCCACTGATGGTTTGTTTCTTTGCTTAGCAATTGTTTCTTTTCCCCCAGGCTATACCCGGAGAAGCCCTCGGCTCGTACCACATTGCCGACCGACGCCAGCTGGTAATCCAGAGTTGTCTCTAGCTGTTCAAAGCTGCGCAGATGCATCGACGACACGTTTTTCAGGCTTTGCACCACGCCGGCTTCAATCCAGTCACGTTCCAGGAACAGATACGCCGCCATCATGCTTCCTTGCGCAAGCAGGGCAAGTATCAGCAGGCAGCGTTTGCCGGGCAGGCCAGAAAATAACGAAAGCAGGGCGGATCGTAGACGCACGGAAAGAAACACTCATATAAACGGACCGTTAAATGCCGGGCCGGAGAATGAACACCTCCGTCAGCGACAATGAACGGGTGACCGCAGTCTGCGCGCAGAGCATTTCTGCAGGCCTGACGGCACCCGGATTCCAGTGCGCGTTATGACCATGCAATTTCTGGATCACACCAAGGCATTAACAAAACCGAACGGCACATCTATATGTTTTACAGAATTTCAGGAAAACGTATCTGAGCGCCTCTGAGCAAAAAGAGGGAAACGCGGGGAATCCGGGGGCAAATATTCCCATCACGGCTCAACCAGGAAGGGGCTGTAACCCAATCCGTGGGGTGGTTCTCGTTGTGCCGGATCTGGCTAGAGGAGTGCAGAGAAACCATTGGGCAATCAGGTGGATAGCCTCAAGCGGGAACCCGGTGGGATTATCCCTCGAAGACGCCAACGATCAGATTTCCGGCCGTGTCGGCATCTTCAAGCGCAAAGAAGCGGGCCAGTGGATAGCCCTGAGTCAGGTAATGAGTGGCAATCGCCTGGGCGACGATTGCAATGGCGGATAGCGTGACTGGGCGTTTGATCAGATAGCCCCGCCGTGGGCCAATAAAGCGCTGCAGAAAGCGTGTGACACCTGTCAGCAGGGACATTGGGGAACAGGGTGCCATTGCGGACCGATGCCAGCCGTTCCAGAGCACGCTTGAGCGCCTGATGGCATTACAACGCCTACTTTGGCTAAAGTTGTGCGCTTGCAAAACAACAAAGCGTGGGCGGCCTGGATATGGCCGACGCAGCTTGCCAATAGCCAGCGTGGCAGCATGCCCGGCTGCAGCGCTTATCGGTTACGACCTTGTCGCCGTGGCCGAGGGGCCTCGCGACTGGTATTGACCGATGTATTGCGATCGTAGTGCTGCACGTGGTCACGCTGGATGTTGGTGGAGCGGTTGACGTTTACATTGACTTCATCGTTGTTATTGTTCGCAATGGCTGCGCCAACCGCCATGCCCATAAACACGCCACCTGCGGGTAGAACAGGAGCGGGCGCAGGTGCATAAACCGGTACGGGTTGCTGAATCACGACTGTTTCGTTGGCCAAGGCCATCGGCAAAGCAAATACTGAGGATACGGCAAGAATAAAGACAGGCTTTTTCACGGTTATCTCCTGCATCTCGAAATGAGATTGGGCGAATTTTGACACCCGCAGGAAAATACTTGCTGCGAACAACTACCACAAAAAATGGGTGGTTTTACAGATGAGCAATGTCTGCATGGCGGGTCAAACCTGCTCGCCAGGCAACTGGTGCTCCAGTCAGATGGTAGCCAGTTCCACCCGATTCCGCCCTGAGGCTTTGGCACGGTAGAGTGCGCCATCCGCCTGTTTCAATATCTCGTCAATATCCAGATCAGATTGCGGCTGGTACTCGGCAATGCCTATGCTGACGGTGCAGCGGATTTCCCGCTCGGTGGCTGTGATGGCTTTTTCCGCCAGCGCCAGGCGGATACGCTCAGCCACGATCGCGGCACCGGCTAGCGCGGTCTGGGGCAGGCATACGATGAATTCTTCTCCACCAAAACGCGCGGCAATATCGCAATCGCGCACGTTGGCCCGCAAAATGGCGGCCAGCGCACACAGCACCACATCTCCCGCATCGTGGCCGTAGGTGTCGTTGACCTTTTTGAAGTGGTCGACATCCAGAGCGAGCACGCTCCATGGTTGCTGATAGCGATCAGCTTGCTGGCGCACCGTTGCCACCCAACTGAAGAAATGGCGCCGGTTGGCCAGACCCGTCATGACGTCATGCATGGCATCGTATTCAAGGGCTTTTCGCTGGAGTTGATTCTGATGGAAAACACCTACCAGGAGCCATTGCAGAACTGCCAGGCACGCAAATACCGCGACCGAGATAACCATCTGGATTCGCCAGTTGAACAGGTATTCGTCCTTGCTCTGGGAGACCAATTGCAGCCACTGCCCATGATGCAGCGGTGCCAATACGGCGAGCCGCTCAAGCCCGTCAAACGGGGAGAGGTAGAATTTCACATCCGGGCCATACGTGGTGTCTTGAAAAAAGGCGCTTCCAATCGTTTGCCAGCGTGAGCTTTCGCTTGGTTGCTGGCCCGTTTGCCCTTCGGCCCACCTGCAAACGAATAGCGACGCGAGGCTTCGCTTGCCTGGTGATCAACAATCGCCAGACTGCTCATTGTCTTCAAGAGCGACTTTCCGATGTCCTCTAACCCCGTTTTATGCCCCTCGCCGGGGTCTTCCGCATACGTATAGCGGTACAACACTTCGCGCGTGTTGTGATCAAGAATGGCCAGGACACCATCTTTGCCCAGTTCAAAACCGCGTGCGGCATCCGTATTGAGCAAAACCGACAGGGTGCGCCGGCTGGTAAAGCCCACCACGCTGCCCAACGGCTCGCCATCGGGGGACTTGATCATCCGGTACGTCACCATTCCCCCTTCACCCAATCCGTCAGCGAACGGGCGGGAAATAAAAAAAGAGGTAGATTCGATCCAGCGATCATAGATAAACCGGTATTGGGGCGAATCCTTAAAGGAGTAACTTGCCAATACGGCAGGCGGTAGTACCCATGCCACCGGTACTTGAGAGTCCAGGGCAATGATCTTGCCTGTCGGGTCCAGAACAATGATGGTATCCAGCCATTGGCGTTTCGTTTCATTGCTCAGCAAGACTTCTTTGGTCCGCAGGCTATCGCTGTTGACCCCGGCAATTCGCACCGCTTCAGCGACCGACGCGAGCTGATAATTCAACGTCGTCTCAAGTTGCTCAAAGCTGCGCAGATGCAGCGACGACACGTTTTTCAGACTCTGTACTACGCCTGCTTCAATCCAGTTGTGCTCGACAAACAAATAGGTAGCGGCTACGCCTGCCTGGACCAGCAGGGCTGCGCCCAGCAACCAGCGCTTGGTGGCCAGTTGGGAAACGTGTGGGAACCTGAAAAATGATCGTAGACGCACAACTGGTTACGCCCCTGTCGCATATTGAAAAAACCGAACCGGTATTGCATCCGCCGCTCATATTCAATATAGGTAAAGGGAGCAAATCTGCCGTCAAGCCTCAAACGGGAAGGAGTCTTATGTGGCCAGGACGGTAGCCCGATTTCTGGATTTGAAGCAGATTGGATGCAAAGGCCATAAAACAAAAAACCGCACAGTGGACTGTGCGGTTTTTTATGCCTGTATGAACAGGTGAATTTCTGGTCGGGGTGAGAGGATTCGAACCTCCGGCCTCTACGTCCCGAACGTAGCGCTCCACCGGGCTGAGCTACACCCCGACTTGGGTGTCTGCGCAGGCTTGTAAGCTGCGAAGAAACGGGATTATCTCCGCCGACTTGGGGGCTGTCAACTGTTTCGGGAGATAGCCAGATCTGCCAGCGCCAGCAAGGCCTGGCGGGCTGGACTATCTGGTATTCCAGTCAATTGGGCCTTGGCGCGGGCGGCTTCTTCGGTGGCAATTTTGCGGGCGTATTCGAGTGCGCCGGTGGCGTGAATTGCGCGGCTGACATCATCAAAACGGTCACGGCTGGCATGGGTCAGTGCTTCGCGTACGGCGGTGGCATGTTCCTCATCACCGTTACGCATGACATAGATCAATGGCAGTGTTGGTTTGCCTTCAGCCAGATCGTCACCCAGGTTCTTGCCGATCTCTTCGGTGTGGCCGGAGTAATCCAGTACGTCGTCGATAATCTGGAACGCAGTACCCAGGTGCATGCCGTAACGGGCAAAGGCGGCTTCGGTATCGGCATCGACGCCAGCCAGGATCGCACCAAGGCGGGATGCGGCTTCAAACAACTTGGCGGTTTTGTATTGAATAACTTGCAAATAGCCGGCTTCATCGATATCGACGTTACCGATATTCATCAATTGCAGCACTTCGCCTTCGGCAATGATGTTGGTGGCTTCAGCCAGCACTTCCATGACGCGCATGGAGCCAACGGAAACCATCATCTGGAACGAGCGGGTATAAACGAAATCGCCTACCAGGACGCTGGCGGCATTGCCGAACAGGGCGTTGGCGGTTTCGCGGCCACGGCGCAACGATGATTCATCGACCACATCGTCGTGCAGCAAAGTGGCGGTGTGGATGAACTCGATTACCGCAGCGAGAGTGTGGTGATGTTCGCCTTGATAGCCCAGCGCTTTGGCGGTGAGCAGCACCAGGATGGGCCGCAGGCGCTTGCCGCCGGAAGAAACAATGTATTCACCGACCTGGCGCACCAGCACGACATCTGAATAGAGCTGTTTGCGAATCAAGGCGTCAACCGCCGTCATATCCTGGTCGACGACCGATTTGACCAACTCCATTGCCACGAGCGCCTCGCTTGAACTGGGTATTAAGTAAACGCGAAATCTTAGCATGGTTCAGGTACATGCTTCGACCACGATTGTGTTGCAACAAGGCGGGCGGCCATTTTTTGTTTTGATTTCAGTTTTTGGCAAGGCGTTGCCGACCCCCTGAACGGTAGCCGGAAAATGCGATAAGTGTTTGACGGGTAAAGGAGTCCAGCGTATAGTCGCCGATTCTTCCGCAAGGGCGGAGGGCTGTATTGCGCAAGTAGTGCAGTTTTTTGGGTGCAAACTCTTTGGAGCTTGTTAAATGTATGCAGTCGTAAAAACCGGTGGCAAGCAGTACAAAGTTGTCGTCGGCGAAAAACTTAAAGTAGAACAGATTGCTGCAGACATCGACAGCCAGATCGTACTGAATGAAGTATTGATGGTGGCAAACGGTGATGCAGTGACGATCGGGACCCCTGTGGTCGCCGGCGCTGCCATCAAGGCAACGGTCGTGTCTCATGGTCGTGGCGCGAAGGTCAGCATCTTCAAGATGCGCCGTCGTAAGCACTACCAGAAACATCAAGGCCATCGCCAGAACTACACCGAAATTCGCATCGATTCTATCGACGCGTAATTCAGACAGGAGCTAACAACCATGGCACACAAAAAAGCTGGCGGTAGTTCCCGTAACGGCCGCGATTCGCACGCCAAACGTCTGGGCGTAAAAGCCTACGGTGGCGAACTGATCAACGCCGGTTCGATTATCGTGCGTCAACGTGGCACCGAGTTCCATCCTGGTGACAACGTTGGTATGGGCAAGGATCACACCTTGTTCGCGCTGGTCGACGGTTACGTGAAATTTGTGATCAAGGGCGCGCAACAACGTCGCACTGTGACCATTCAGCCGTACGAAGGCGAAGTGATCGAAGTAGCTTAATCGCTACGGGGTCATTTCCTGAAAAAGCCCTATCCCTGTGATAGGGCTTTTTGTTTGTAAGGGGTGGGGTCTTGATAAGGCGTCAAGTGAGAACCACTTTGAAACTTATTGCCCGTCACTTTGTATAATGTCGAGGACCGGTGGCACCAGACGAAGGCGCCAGGTCCGGTTTTTCCGGGGGCTGTTCGCGCATGATGCGATCAGCCAGGTGTTTACTCCTCGCACCGCGCCCCTCATGCCTCACACTCAGAGTTCATCATGAAATTCATTGACGAAGCCAGAATCGAAGTTATCGCCGGTAAGGGTGGTAAAGGGTCGGCCAGTATGCGCCGCGAAAAATTCATCCCACGTGGTGGCCCGGATGGCGGCGATGGCGGACGTGGCGGCAGCTTGTGGGCCGTGGCGGATGAAGACATCAACACCTTGGTCGATTATCGCTTCGTCAAAAAATACAAAGCGCAGGATGGTGAGTCCGGTCGCGGTGCCGATTGCTACGGTGCGGCGGGCGACGATATCGAACTGCGCATGCCGGTGGGCACGGTGATTACCGATGCCGAAACCGATGAAATCATTGCCGATTTGACCCACGACGGTCAGCGCATCTGCATTGCCAAGGGCGGCAAGGGCGGTTGGGGCAACATCCACTTCAAGTCATCCGTGAACCGTGCGCCACGCCAGACCACATCCGGCGAGCCAGGCGAAACCCGTGAACTGAAACTGGAACTGAAAGTGTTGGCTGACGTTGGCCTGCTGGGCATGCCCAATGCCGGTAAATCCACGTTCATTCGCGCCGTTTCTGCCGCCAAGCCCAAAGTGGCCGATTACCCGTTTACCACGCTGCACCCGAATCTGGGCGTAGTACGTATCGATGACAACCGCAGCTTTGTGGTTGCCGATATCCCCGGTTTGATTGAAGGCGCGGCAGAAGGCGCTGGTCTGGGTCATCGCTTCCTCAAGCATCTGACCCGCACCGGTGTGTTGCTGCACATCGTTGATTTGGCGCCGTTTGATGAAGGCACCGATCCGGTGGCTGAAGCCAAGGCCATCGTTGAAGAACTACGCAAGTACGATGAAGAACTGCACGACAAGCCGCGCTGGCTGGTGCTGAACAAGCTGGACATGATCCCGGAAGAAGAGCGCGATCAACGCGTGAAAGACTTCCTCGAAGCCTATGGCTGGGATGGTGGCGAGCCTGATCCGTACAAGCCGTTTGATCCGCAACAGCGTCGCCTGTTTACCATTTCCGGTCTGACCGGCGAAGGTTGCCGTGGCCTGACCTGGGCGATCATGGATTATCTGGACGCCGCCCGTGCGCTCAAGAAAGAACAAATGGCGCACGCCGCTGAAGCCGCACCGGCTCCGGCACCCAATGTTTGCGAAGGGCTGACGCCAGAAGAATGCGCGGCTGCCCTGCTGCATGTTGATGGCGACGAGGCCTGAGCGGGTTGGTTGAGCGCTTGGTTGAGCAACAACAGGCACCGCTGCAGATTGCTTACCTGATCCTCGCGCACGACCATCCGGCCCAGTTGGGTCGGTTGGTTGCGCGTCTGCAGGGGCCCGGTGTGCGGTGCTATCTGCATATCGATGCCAAAACCAGCGATGCCACATTCGCGGCAATGCAAGCCGCGATGCCCGCCAACGCGGATGTGCAATTCATTGCACGGCGAGCGTGTGGCTGGGGTGGTTTTTCGCTGGTCGTCGCAACGCTGGATTTGCTTGCTGCGGCGCAGGCCGTAGGCTTTGATTGGGCGATACTGCTGTCTGGCGCCGACTACCCCGTCAAAACTCATGCGCAGATCGCTGCCCGGCTAGGTGCGTCGGACGCCTTGGGTTATCTGGACGTGCGCTCGCAAGCGCAGTTCGACGTGCGCCATCGCTGGCAAGCATTTCATCCCGAAAGTCTTAATGGCAAGCCGCTGGGCAAAGCCCTCCAAAAGTTGCAGCGTGGCGCAAGACGCCTGGGTTTGCATCGCCGTCTGCCCACGCCACTCGCCCAAGTATGGGCAGGCTCTCAATGGTGGTGTTTGTCCGCCGATGCCTGCAAAGCACTGACCGATTTTGTTGATCGTAATCCGTCAGTTGTCCGGTTCTTTCAGACCACCAGCGTGCCCGACGAAATGTTTGTGCAAACCGTGTTGATGGCCACTTGTGTGGCGCCGCATCTGGTCAAACACAACCATCACGCCATCCGTTGGCAAGCTGATGCCTGGTCACCCGCTACCTTTGAAACTGAAGATGTCGCCGAGCTGGTGTCCGGTCCGACGCTGTTTGCGCGCAAGTTTACGGCCGACGGCAATGTGACCGCGCTCATCGACCAGACGTTGGCAACACGTCAATCGGTCGCATAACCACCCATCGCACGCGGCTTCCCGCGTAAAATACCCCATCTTTGAAAACGGCCCGCTGCCCCGCATGATCAATACGGAATCACCGCTCGCCGAGTTTTTCCAGCCCGGATTTGACCCGGCTGACTTAGGGCCACTGGCCAGCCTGTTGCGCGCTCGCGAATACCTCAATGCCCTCATCACGCTATTTCGTGGTGGTGACGATGAAGTGATGGTGCGGCTATTGATTTTGCGGGTGATTGGCTCGCGCGCTGACGCGCCGCGCTGGAGCCCGCAAGAACTCGAAACGCATTTCTCGTATATCAACCCGGTCAAGCGCGACACTGTGCTCAAGCGCCTGCGTGAAAACGGCTTGCTGGTGTGGGATAGCGACGAGAGCCTGTATTCGCTCAGTGAATCGGCCCGTATTGCCTTGGCCGCCATCGCCACGCTCACCCAGTTTGCCGATAGCGATGCCGAACTCGGTTATCTCACCGCTCAGGTAGCGGCTGGTCAAGCGCTGGGTAATGTCTCGCCTGAAGCCCTGCAGCATTTGCATGCGCGGCTGAACGAACTACACCGCAATTTTGAAGAAGCGCTCGAATCCCAATCGGAATACCAGATTCGCAATGCCCGCGCCAAGCTCGAAAGCGTATGGAAGTGGGTGGAGAAGGGCACAGACGTGGTCCGCTCCGTGTTGGAAGATGAATCGGGTGATCGCCAGGTGCAGCAAGTGGCGCAGGCGATTGCTTTGGCGCAAGGCCGCATGCTGCGTATGACTGGCGTGTTCCAGCGCCGTCTGGCCGAACTCGCCGCCCAGCGCGTTCACCTTGGCCAATCGGGTTTGACCTCGACCAACGTGGCTGACTGGCTGCGCGAACGCACGCAAGAACAACTGGCCACGCTGGGTCGTGACCTGCTCACCTTCCACCCCGAACCGTCGTTTGCCATGTCCGATATTCTGCTGGACGTGACCGAGTTTGAATTGCTGGAACGCGAGCGTGATGAAATCGTCGCCAGTGATCTGCCTTCATCCGAGATTTCCCCGGCGATGACCGCTGTTGAAGCCGAACGCTTGATCCACGCCGAAGAGTTGTTTGCCCTGCTGCAAGGCATAGATGTGGAAACCACATTGGCTCAGGCCGTGTTGGCAGATACATACCCTGAAACCGCGTATCGCTTGTCGTTATTGTCCCTGCTGGGCGACCAGGAAGCTGCGCTGGAACAAAGCATTGTGGCCGATCTGGTGAAGTTGCCATTGGCGTTTGTGACTGAAGACATCGTGGACGAAGTGGATCACCCCCAGGTGGCGACGCTGACACGCGGTTGGGTAAGGCCGCTTTAGTTTGGCCCCGTAGCCCGGATGGAGCGTAAGCGGGAATTCGGGGTAGCAATACAAGAAAGTATGCAGGCTTGGGAATATGAATGTTGCGCAGAGTCCGCCGCGGCAAGCATTGCCACCCCGGATTCTCACTACGTTTCATCCGGGCTACGAAATGACAGAACAACTGGCTGAATTGAACTAGAGAACTATGGATCAAGCCCTCAATATCCTGCTGGCGCGCTTGTTGGCGCATCGCTTTATTCCGCGCAAAGACCCGTTGGCGCGGCGCGCGCTGATCGACGAGGTTTTCCGCGAAAGCCTGGAGCGGCGGCTGGAAGAATGCGGCCTGCAGTTGCTGGAAAACCCGTACGCCGAATACATCGCCGTGGGCCTGAAGCCCGAGATGGAAGACTGGGTGTTTGGCGAGGGCGAGAACTGGCTGTCCAATAATATGGGTCTGCCGCGTGACGCCATCGCTTTGCTGGTGGTGGTGTGGGCGCTGATCATTCTGCCCAAACGCGAGCGGCAGATTGCCCGGGCGAGCGAGGCTGGCGACACTCAGACCGATATGTTCGTCACCGAGAAACCCATTGTTCGTGGTGACGAAATTGCGCCGGGCATTCCGGAAGACGCGGTCTACGCTGACTTTGGCAAAAAACTCGGCGGTAAATCGCGGTTCTCGATGAATCTGGGGCAACTGGCCAAGCTGGGTTTTGTCATCCGCCGCAACAAGATGATCCACGAAGGCCCGTTGCTGGATTTGATGATCGACTACGCCAAACTGGCGCCACGCATTATTGAAGGTGCGCTGGCCGAAGTGCTCAAGCTGACCGGCACCCGCATCGCGGTTGATGACGATAACGCGGATGAGCCAGAGGCTGATCTGGCCACCGATAACCTGCCGCAGTCCGAGTCTGAAGAAGAGGCGTAATTAGAATATGTTCCAGATTCGCGAACTCGAAATGATCCATTGGGATTTCTGGCGCGCCATTCGCGTGCCGCTGGATGCTCAGATTGTCACCATCGTTGGCCCGAACGGCTCCGGCAAAACCACGCTACTGGATGCCTTGCGTACGCTGCTGGCGCTCAAGTGTTCCGGCCGGCGCGATTACAAACGCTATGTGCGTAACAACCGCGAAAACTACGCCTGGCTGCGCGGCGTGGTGTCCAATCCGCGCAAGCAAGCGGGTGGTTTGTTTCCGTATCTGTTTTTTCCGGCCACCTCAGATGAGGTGACGCTGTTTTGCCGCATCAAGAAACAAGGCGGCGATTGGGTACGCCAGTACGCCATTGCCGAAGGCGATGTCCCGATGAACGCCGATACCGAATCCGCCGTGCAGTGGCTGGGTGTCGGTGAATACAAACGTCGGCTGGAGCAAGCCGGGCTGACCCCGGCCATTGCCGAAGTACTGGCACTGGAGCAGGGCGATACCGACAAGCTGTGCGAGTACTCGCCTAAAGCGTTGCTGGACCTGGTGTTCCAGGTGTTTGGCGACAAGCAGGTGCTGGATCATTACGCCGAAGCCAAGCTGCGTCTGAAAGAAGCCGAGGGTGAGCTGGGCAAGATGGAACAGCAGCTCAGCCAGGTCGGGCTGGATGTTGAACGCCTGCGCCTGCGCGCCAATAACCATCTGGAATGGCGCTCGCTGCAACTGGATATCGAAAAGCTGGAACAACAAGCCGTACCGGCACTCAAGTACGTGGAGCAGTGGGAAAGCTTGCGCGGCTATATCAACCAGTTCCGTGGCGCACGTAAAGGCTTGCGCCAGAAGCAGGATGAACTGGACGCGCTGGACGCCCAGTATCGGCAGATCGCCACCGGCCAGGAAAATGCCCAGTCCGGCGAAGAAACCGCCCGTAAAGAACACGACGAAGCCTACGCCGCTTTCCAGGTAGCGCGTGACGCTGCCCGCGATAGCGAAAAAACCATGAAAGAAGCCGAGCGTTTACGCAATCTGGCCGAGGCGGAACATGGTGCCGATGGCGTGGCACTGAATGACCGGCTGGGCGAGCGGCGGGAAGCGGCGGCCCAGCTCAAGCAGTCCATCAAACTGATGAAGGATGAGCGCCAGCAACTGGCCGAAGCGCAGTATTCGTTGCAGCAAGGTCGTCAGCCGCATCCAGACTTCGTCAACCGCATGCGCGCGGCGCTGGATGAAGCCGGTATCCCGCATCAACTGCTAACTGAAATTGTTGAGGTCAGCGACAACAGCTGGCAAGACGCGGTGGAGGCGTTGCTGGCGCCGTATCGTCATATCATTCTGCTGAATCGCTACGCGGACCGGCAGCGCGCATTCGAGATTGGTCAGCAACTCAAATATCGCCATTTCATTGTGCCCGAGCGTGAAAGCATCGGCACGGCCAATCGCAACTCGATTCTGGAGGTGGTCGATTTCAAAGCCGATGCGCCGGGCTGGCTGGTGGGTTTGCTCAATCGCACCCAACGCGCCAAATCGGTGGCAGACGGTAAAGATCTGGATGGCGACTGGATTACTCGCGAGGGTTATCACAAAGAACGCCGTGGCGCGCGCGATATCTCGGCGCGGCCGGGCGATTACGCTTTCGGCGAAGCGGCTCGCCAGTCACGTTTGACCGAAGCCAGCCGCCGCTTGCGTGATCTGAACGACCAACTGCTGCAGGACGAAGGCAAGCTGGTGGAACTGGAGCGCGATATTTCCGCCATTCAGCAATCTTTGATGGGTATGCAAGCCGTGGTGCAACTGGCTGCGCGCCAGGATGAATTTGCTGCCGTGGCCGAGCGATGGCCGGAAGAACAACGTCGGGTGCAAGAAGCCGGCGCCGCCATGGCCGCCGCCCAAGCCAGCTGGGAAGAAGCGCGTACCTCGCGTGAAGATGGTCGCGTGGCGTTTGAAAAACTCAAAGATCGCCGTGATCGCCTGAACGGCCTGGTTGAGGTGGAACTGCAACAACTGGCCCGCCAGCGCGATGAACAAAGCCGCCGTATCCGCGATTTGCGTCAGGCCAAGGCCGAGATGCCAGAACGCGTGCGCGTGGGTGAGCATATGCGCGCGCTGAAAGACAAATACGGCAGCTCGCGTGAAGTGCTGCATATGGTTGAGCGCGAACGTGAACGGCTGGCACAGATCGATTGGGAAACTGATCCGACCATCATCGCCCGCCGTGACAAGGTGACTGACGATTACAACGCGCTGGCGAACGATACGCTGGTACATCGTAATGAAGTCCAGCGCACCGCACTGCTGACTGATGAAGCTCGCGGTGCCTATATCAACAAGCTCAAAGCTACCGTTCGCGCCTATGGCCGCAATCTGAAACGCTTGGGCGAGTTGTCGGGCATTGAGGTCGAGACTGATCTACCTCATCTGGATAACGATGATCTGGTACTGTCGCAGGCCGGTCTCACCGTGCGCTTCAACTTTGACCAGAAAGGCATGATGGGTCTGAATGATGGTGAGGCATCGGGCGGGCAGCAGGTGATGAAGTCGCTGATCATGCTGATCAGCCTGATGATGGATGAAGCCAATCCGTCTGGCTTTGTGTTTATTGATGAGCCATTTGCCCACCTGGATATCTTCAACATCGACCGGGTTGGCGGCTTCCTCAAAGCCACGCAAGCGCAGTACCTGATCACCACGCCGCTGACGCATAACACCAATGTTTATGGCCCAAGCGAACTGACGCTGACCACCCGCAAGAAACAGCCAGGTGAAACCTGGGCGCCGATCATCGCGCAAACGCGGCGGCGCGTGCGTGCGCCGCTGACGTCGGAGTAGCCCGCAGCGCGATGGATGAGGGGACGCAAGACTGGCGTGCACATGAGTCGCAGCCCGGTATTGAAATACTAAGCCTTGGTGAGCCGGGGCGTGATGCCGCGCCAGAGAAGCGCCGACTGCGTGCTGCTTTGAACGCCCCGCAATCATTGGCTGATTGGCCGCGCGAACGACGCGCCTTGTTGCTGGAGTGGCTCAAACAAACGCGGTCCGAGCATCCCAAATGGATGGTCTTGCTGGATTGGGCTGGTCCCAAGCGTCAACATCTGGCCGTTGAAGCTCTGCTGGGTTTGTTACTGCGCGGCTGGATCGAGATCGAAGAAGTCAGCAGTCGGATTGCGCCGGGTTCCTGGCAACCAAAATCGCTCACATGGCGTGATTTATCTGCGCTGCGTGAAGAGATGGGCCTGGCTGACCCGGCGGCAGAAAAAGCCAAACGCGAAAACCAGCGTTGGATGAGTGTTACGGATGAGCGCTTGCTGGCGCTGTCTTTAGCGCTGGCTGGCAGCACCAGCCAGTTCGTGCCGTCGCGCCGGCAGTTGTGCGACGGCCTGGCGCAATGGTTGGCTCAGGGCCGCAGTGGCACACGTAGTCAGTTTGCGCAGTTTGTTCGCTCGCGGACCCGGCTCATCCACGACGCCGAGTGGCAGTGGCTCAATGAGCATGTTGATCTGGCCGCTTGCGGTATTTCGGCGCATGCACCGCTGTTGACGCTGGGTGGCAATTGCACGCTGGTCGCAAACGGCTGGGTAATGCTGGATTTGTCGCTCCTGCCGCAGCATGTGGCCATGACGCCTGCCAATGTCGCAACGTGCGATCAGATCATCGGCATACAGCAAATCACTATTGTGGAGAACCTCTCCGCCTTTGCCAGTGTCTGTCAGCAAGCGGGCGCGAGTGAGTTGGTGATCTGGCTGCCCGGTTATGTAGCGCCTTGGTGGCTGGATAGCGTGCGGCATTTGCTGGCGCTGGCAAAAGTGCCGGTGCGCATCAGCTGTGATTGCGATCCATGGGGAATCGAATTGGCACTCAAGGCTGGTGCTTTGGCCAGCCAGACGGGCGGTATATGGCAACCCTGGCAGATGGATGAGGCTACACTGATGCAATGTGATCATCGCCTGCCGTTAACCGATGCGGATCGCCGCAAGCTCGAAACGCTGTTGGCAGGTAAGTTGCCTTCCTCGTTGGCGGGGCTGGCCCAAAGCATGGACCAACTCAGTCAAAAGGCCGGGCAGGAACAATATCTATGAATACTGCGCAGTTTCAGGCACTGTGCGCGGCTTTGCCTGGCGTGACCTTCGACGTGAAATGGCAAACCAGCCAGGTTTATTCCATCGGCGGCAAGATGTTTGCCATGGTGCGCGAGGCCGGCGGAGTGGCGTTCAAGGTAGAAGCCGAACGCTTTCTGGAACTGACTGATTATCCCGGTGTATGCCCGGCGCCTTACTTGGCGCGGCATCGCTGGATTGCGCTTGATGCGCCCACGGTTTTGCCAGACACATTGCTGGCCGAACTAATACAAACGTCGTACCGCCTGGTGCGGGCTAAACTGCCTGCCGCGTTGCGCCGTTCGCTGCCCTGATCGGGCGGTTTGAACTGGATACAAAACATGAGTGATAAAAAGACCCTGAAATTGCCGCCCACAGAAGCCCAAACCGCGGGGGGCAATGCCCGGCGCCCGGCGCGTCCGGCTGGTCGTGCTGCGGCATTTTCCGGCGGCCAGGCGAGTAAACCTTATGCGCAAGACCCGACTTTTCGCGATAAAACTGCCGCGGCAGGTGGTCGTGACGAACGCCGCCCTTCCGGTCCCAAGCGTGATGAGCGTAGCGGTGGCGGCAAGCCTTATGCCAAAGTGACTGCGACGGGTGATGATGGCCGTCCGCGCTCACCCAAACCGTACGGCGACAGACCGGCCGGTGATCGCAGTGGCGGTTTCAATCGTGACGAACGCCGACCAGACCAGCGCCGTGATGATCGCCCAGCCGGGGATCGCCCGCCGCGTCAGTTCAGCCGTGATGAGCGGAACCCGGATACGCGTCGCAGCGAGCAAGGTGGCGGCGATAAACCCCACGCCCGGCCGGCATCGCAAGAACGCTCATTCAGCGGCCAGGCGCCGAAGTCATACGGTGCCAAGCCTGCTCCGGATCGGACTGGTGGTTTCAATCGGGACGAACGTCGCCCAGAACCACGGCGAGATGAACGTACGCAAGGTGATCGACCAGCATATGGTGACCGTTCCCCGTCGCAAGATCGTTCGGCAGAAGGCCGCCCGGCCAAGCCGTATGGCACCAAATCGTTTGGCGACCGGAGCGGCGGGTTCAATCGTGACGAGCGTCGACCAGAGCAACGCCGGGATGAGCGTGCGCCAACTGATCGACCTGCCTATGGTGATCGGTCTCCACAACAAGATCGTTCGGCAGAAGGCCGTCCAGCCAAGCCGTACGGCGCCAAGTCGTTTGGCGATCGTAGCGGTGGCTTCAATCGTGATGAGCGTCGACCGGAGCAACGTCGGGATGAACGTGCGCCAAGTGACCGACCGGCATACGGTGATCGTTCCCCGTCACAAGATCGCCCGGCCGACCGCAATGCGCCAAAACCGTATGGTGCGAAATCGTTTGGTGAACGCGACCGCAGTGGTGGCTTCAACCGTGACGAACGCCAGTCAGAACCACGGCGCGATGAACGCCCGGCCAGCGCGCGTTCTTTCAGTAAACCTGCGCAGGGTGGCGGCACTGCGCGCCATGCCGCACCAGCGGTGGCCCCGGATGCGTTTGACTGGACTGCCATTCAACACTTCTATGCCCCCTGCCCGCGTGGCCTGGAGCAACTGTTGGCGGATGAACTGACTCGATTGGGTGCGGATGCGGTTCTGGCCGGTGAGGGCGGAGTGGCCTTCGAAGGCAAAGCTGAATTGATGTATGTAGTGAATCTGCATTCACGTTTTGCCAGCCGCATCATGCTGCGTCTTGATGAGCGCGCTTATCGTAACGAGGCTGATCTGTACCGGTTGGGTTCGCGCACCGATTGGCCAGCCTTGTTTGATGTGTCGCGCACCATCAAGGTGAATGTCACCGCCCAGCGCAGTGGCTTGCGCAGTATTGATTTCATTGCGCTGAAAATGAAAGATGCGGTTTGCGATATTTTCCGCGCCGCCACCGATGAGCGCCCGAGTGTGGATACCCATAACCCGGATATCCGCATCAACGTGTTCCTGACTGATCGTCTGGCCACGCTATATATAGATACGTCGGGCGAGCCGCTGTTCAAACGCGGCTATCGCCAGGAAAGCGTGGAAGCACCGCTGCGCGAAAACCTGGCGGCCGGTTTGCTGGCGTTGGCAGGCTGGAACGCCAATGAGCCGTTGCTTGATCCTATGTGCGGAAGCGGCACCTTCCTGATCGAAGCCGCGATGATGGCCTTGAATATGGCGCCAGGCCGACTGCGTGAATTTGGCTTCCAGAAGCTCTCCAGCTATGACCGCGCGTTCTGGCAACAGTGCAAGCAGGAAAGCGAAGCGGCGCGACGCCATGAGCTGACGTTCCCGATTGTGGGTAGTGATCGGGATATCCATGCCATTGATAGCGCAATGCGCAATATCGAAGCGGCTGGCGTGCAGGATTACATCAAGGTGCAAGTGGGCGACGTCTTGCTGGCGCAACCACCGGCGGACGAAGGCGTGCTGATCTCAAATCCACCTTATGGCGTGCGGCTGGACGAACTGGAAAAACTTGCCGGCTTTTATCCGCAACTGGGTGACTCGCTCAAGCAACGTTTCTCTGGCTGGCGCGCTTATTTGTTAACAGCAGATATGCGTTTGCCGAAACTGATCCGCCTGAACGCCACCAAACGCACACCAATCTATAACGGCGCGCTGGATTGCCGCTTGTATGAGTTCAAGGTGGTGGCTGGGTCCAACCGGGAGGTTTGATCGCAGTACCTTGAGAACCCGCTATATATACGGACTACCCAGATATATATGTGAGGTTCACGCAACAAAGAGCCGCTCGCCAGAGCGGCTTTTGCTTTGGTGCTGTGGTTTTTGGGCGCTTTGCTGTGGTTTTGGGGTGTTTTACGGTGCGGGAAGAGGTGCTGAAGCAGGGGAGAAGGCCGTGTTTTGCGGGGTGGCGCGGGGGGTCTGTCACGGGACTGCAATGATCGCTGAAAGAAATATTCTTACGGATCAGGGGTTTGTGCAGGCGGGGTGAAGAATGTTGCAGGAAGGTGTTGACGGGTGCCGGTCTGGTCCGTATAGTTCGGTTTCTCCGCTGCAG
>NZ_JARLJK010000141.1:0-6339 GCF_031291215.1 Silvimonas sp. | reverse complement strand
GGGAGAGTGTGTGGACACATAAGGGGAACACGGACACATGAAAAGGTTTGGGGACAGACGTCACCGTCACTAGAACGGAGACTTCAAAGGAAACTGCAAAGCCGGGACTACAACCCCAAGCTCCAGACCTCATCCCCCAAAGCTTATCCAGGGGGCCGCAGCCCCGTGTCCGACGGGCCATCAGATCGGCGCAAATCTCTGCGACAGCCCGGCGACAGCTCATTCTCAAAAAAAAATACTATCACCCGCCCTTCTACATAGTACTGGCGAGTAGCTTCCTGCCAGTAACTCTCCTTGCAAATATGCGCGTCTGGAACCCCCGCTGCGTCTGCATCCGCAGCATGGCTCACGTAAGCATCGTTGGCGATTGCCATGATTCGCGATTACTGGTAACCAGTGGTAAGCCAGCCTCATGCGCCCACTACGGGAAGCGCGCCTCCAGAATTTGGACCGCGTTTTGGGCGTACCATGCGCCACAGCGCTGTCTACGGCATCAACAAGCATCGAAACAGAATAGAAGCGTAACCCGGCACCGGGCCAGGCCGAGATGTGACAGTGACTGCACCCAACAGGGCCAACACGCGTGCGCTGCCATGGGTGAAGTGATGTCCTTGCTCTCTAGCTAGCGCCGAACATTTTTACTTCCTCACCGGAATCATCGTCGGAGGCTTGGAGCATCAATGCTCTGCTGCAGCAACGGAATGTACCTGGCACTGCCGGCCGTCTGCAGGCCGGTGCACTACATGATCGAGCAGAAGAGAGCATCCGCACCGATGCGTGCTGCTGCCACTGCATCGGAAATCCGCGCATTGTTCCAGCCGTTCAGAATCTTGCGCTGAAAATTACTGTAGTACAGGCCCTCTCGCAGCCACTCCGCCGGCTAGCTGCTCCTTGGCGGAAGTGGACAAGAACAATTCTAACCTCGTGCGCGTTACCTAAATTTCCTATCTTCGGACGATAGCACCACGGCCCATCGGCGCCGTGGCGTCACAGAATGCACGAAAATGCTCCCCGCAGAAGCCAACCGCCGCGTCCAGTGAAGATCCGGCCAGACGACTCGGGCATTGCCACAGAAGCGGTTTGCAATGTACGCTGTTGAGCGTACCAGTATGTAGGGGCAGTCCAGCGCGTGCACGATGGCGCGCCCCGCCTCGTCATTCTCCTTGAATCACATCGCGCGGTGAGCCTTCACCTCGTGTGTGCAACTGCAGGCTACCGCATAACATTTCACTCGTAGCTGCCGTGACACAGCTCGAGCACGTCCGGTACTCATACCGACTTTCAATTAGCTGTACCCCCGGTACAATCGCAATTGCAAGTTTGCAACGGATTAGCTGGGCGCGTTCTCCTAGCCGTGTGCTCCCTCAGGAGCGCTCTGGGCCCGCAGGCCATCGTTCAACACTAATTCAACCGCGAGAGCGCCCCACGGGACAGGTCCCTCGGTTATACAGTAAGCCCTGGAGGGCTGTCGGAAATCGACTCAATCCTCAGATTCTCCTTTGAACAACCCATTTTTGCGATGCGCCACACTCGTGCTGCGTCTCGCTGGATTGCCACATACCACTGCTCTGTGGAATATTGGGCACGTTCGACGCCACCGAACCGGAAATGCCGCCACAGCGGACTTATAATCGGCCACGGCGGGTTGCAGTAACAGTTGATGAATTCCCTCGTGCCGTCCGCAGCCGGCAAGAATTCTTAGGCCAACGCATTGGCCCAGACTTAATTTTAAGTCTCAGATTCAGTGCTCAGACGCCCAATGAAGCGTCGCACTTGCGCGTTCTCCGCATGCGCACATGCGTCGATCGTGCAGGGAGCCGCCGCGGCAGCTTGCCCCTGCAGAAAATGGTGGGGTTCAGGCGGTGATCGTTGTGATCAAAACGCCGGCTCGCTTGTCAGCCACGTCCCCCCAGGACGCTGCGTCCGATACATGGTTGCTCTGACTCGGACTTGCTCAGGCCGCCGCCTGAGCGTGTCATGTTCGTCATCTGAAATCGGCAGCTCCTCCGCGAACGCTTGCAGCTCAATGACCGCTCTGGATCCCTTGAGCCATGTGTATTCCACCAGCTCATTGTCCGTGTACAGGTCCACATGGCGGATTCGAATGCGAGGAGTGTACCGGTACACAGGGGACATAGCGACTGTTCGAATCGCCCACATCTCCTTTGATGTGAATTCCGCACGGGTAGCTTGTGGCTGTTGAACTTTGCTTCACGCAAGACAGCTCCTCCCGAGCCGTCACATCGCGCAGCCGTCCATGCACGCATCTTTAAACGCACCAGCTTGACAGCCATGTTGCGGTTTGACATCCAAGCCTAGAGGCACTCCCAGGCTCTCTGAGGACGCGGAGTGCCCTTCTCGCTTAACCAGAGGCAACCTGCCCTCTTCTCCGAGTCATAAATTTTGCCCTTGGCGGCCAACAGGTCCAGTGAGCAACGGTACTTTAGAAGCAATTGGCGAAATAACCTCATCCAACTTTATTCCAGCGCGTTCCCCTTCCCCGTCATGACTTTCACGTCAACGCAGACCACCTTGGCCTGCCGGAGAAGGATTTTTACTAATTTCAACTTGGCATCCTTTCCTTGCTCTGGCACGAAACCGCAGAATTCTAACCCACATCCCAGCACATCCATCATAGGTTCCATGGCCTGGCTTGCCACTTGCGGAGACTTCGATACCGCCAACACACTGCCGCCATATAGTAACAGAGGCCCCACACACACCATAAAGCATTAAGGCGAGCCGGGACGTGCATCGGCGCTTGCAGCGCAGCCGAAAATCGTCGAGGTACGAAATCACATGGAACCCTGCCTTCCGCAGGATGGTTGATGGGACTTTAGAAATCGTGTGGTAAATGAACAGGCCAAAGCCCATCCAGCAGGCAGGACAACGTAGTCGTAGCACGCGCGCTGTCAGTGAAACCCGAAACATTTCGGGTTCGGCGGCTTCCGCCCGTCACGGTGGGCCGTGGCCCGTGGTGCTCACAGCAGCTCACATGGAGCCTCCGTCCCCTACACCCCACTGGAACGTGGGGAGGGAGTCATTTTTGATGGCGGAGGAGGGCGTCCAGCAATTGAATATCGCCCATCAAATATTAATTAACAGCATCTTTTTCCCTGGCCGCACCACAATGCCCAGCGGCAACACACAGTGCGGCTTCCTGGCAGCGACTCGAGTCGCACCCGTGTCGAGAAATCACTAGATTTCCACACATGCAAACGCCACCGCCTCCCGCTGGGAAATGGTGGTTCGCCCTTTCAAATCTGGGCGAGGTGTTTGAGTCATGATCGAACGTGCCTGCGAAGGCTTCACAAGCTCAAATACCAAGCTTCTATGGCGTATCCACGACACCACTCTGGCGCCAAGGCCGCAGCCGAGCACTGCCGCTGCAGTACAGTGTACCGATTCGGTACTGTAATCCCTCAACAAGGGCCAGAACGCATGGATACTGCCTTCCCTGAAGCACTCCTCGGGCCAAGCCCAAGGAGGTTGCAGACGAGGTAGCCTAACCTTGGGCATGAGGCCCTGAGGCGCGACGCATTCGCGAAACCGCGAAGCGTGTTTACAGGCGGGGCGCTCACGCCCATTCCTGCCGTTGGGCCGCACGGCGCCTTCCAATGGAGTAATCTCGGATTGGGTGCGCCATGCGGGGTCTCAAACTGCCGTCCCACTCCTCGCAAGGGTGGGATGCAGACGGGGGTCGACTATGCCGCCGATTTGCGGAGGCGCCGTGACAAGCAGATGCTCCTGCAACCACTGCCACAGCTCGCCCGTGGCCGAGGGGGGGAGCCTCGCCATGCTGGTCGCCATAAGGGGCGACACGGATCCGGCTTGACCGCAGTCGAACCGGACAATTAGGATTCACCAGTGTGGGGGACGAACAGGTCACATTCGCACACGAAACAAGGCACCACACACTACACACAACAACGCCACACCACGCACGCTTGCAAGACACACACAATCATGTAACCCACGCTCGCAAGCGTCGGGCTGGGAGGGGGGGGGGCGCGTTAGAACTTTGTAGGCAACGATCCCGACTTGGTGAGGGCCGTGAGGCGCGCGCTCGCCACGCCACTCATTGAGTAATCCACCGTGTGCTTGATATCTTACGCTACCTTGGGCACAATTCCACAATGGCAGCTAGGCCAGCAACGGCCATCGCGCGATCAACGCTGACGTGCACGCGTTGACCTCTGCGCTCATAATCTGAGCCGCATTAGCGGTGAATGCACCTGCCAGCCAAGCGCTTGCTGCCAGCAGTATACTTCCACGCCCGACTGCAAGGGAGACAGGGAGATCACAGCGCAAGCCCGCAGGCACAAGATCATCGCGGCGTCCCCTTACGGGCGCGCCCTGCTCCACAGGGCGCAGCATGGCTTCGATACGCATCGCCCACAGGCGTTGAATAGCGATAAATACCCCGCAGGGAAAATGGGTAAAAACCCGTAGCCTTTCGGCTCACGCATAAGTCTCGCAAGACGGTAAATTAACTACAGCGATCCACTCACGTGGGATACGAGCACTGTGCCCCGCAGGGTGCAGCGCGGCATCGGTACGCGTCGCCCGCAGGCGTTAGATAGCGATAACACCCCGCAGGGCAATGGGTAAACAACCTGTAGCCTTGCGGCTCACACATCTGTCTCGCAAGACATTTTTGGCTAAACACAGTGATCCACCCACGTGGGGTACGAACACTGCGCCCCGCAGGGCACGGGACATGTCACTGCCCGCCCCCGCAGGGCACGGGACCAGTGACACTGTCAGCCTCGCAAGGCATGGGACATACCGCGGGACAATTACCTTGGGACCATTACCTTGGGACATTACCTCGAATCCCCTCGCAAGGGGGTACACACTCACGCCCCGCAGGGCAAATGAGGTCACGAGTGCCACGGCTGCCGCAGCAACACAAGTGGCGCCCTCTCCTTCCTCGCGGAAACGGGAGGAGGGGGGGGGGGTGGCGCAAGGTTGAAGCCCACACAGGGGAGCTGTCGCCGGCCGTGGCACAGTGGTTGTGAAGGTTCCCCGCTCGCAAGCGTGGGTGCAACACACTGTACGCACAGGCCGCACGACCAGCTCCCGCTGGCAGCTCGTTGAACAGAGACTGGGATCGCAATCCGCAGTCACGTCCTACGCGCCGGCCTTCCGCAGCCACGTTGACGCCAACGCCTCGCGCACGAGCAGCGTAATACTACACCGTCCCCCGCCGGTGTCAACTGGCCTCCAGCCCAGCCAAGATCATACCGCCAAAATTCACTCCGCGAACAAACAGGCCCCGCAGGCGCCTGCCCAGGCTGCCCGCAGGCCAGCCTCACCGCCCGCAGACGGCTGGCGCTGTCGCTACCGCGCACAGCGCCTGGAAAATAACCAACCGAGAGCTAATCCGCATGAACATGCGAGAATTGAGCCGTCCACTGCCGCAGCAGCACTGCCGCCGCAGCAGCGCCCCCCCCCCGGGCAGAGGATGGTGTGGGGGTGTAAGAATATAGAAAAGAAGAATGTGTATGTGTGCACTCACCGCCCCGTGTAGTCGTCGTCGCGCTTCTTCTTCGTGTCGTGACGCATCCGCTTAGAGCTGCTCGCTGTCCGGGTCCCCTGAGCCCTTGCCGCCGCCGCCAGTCGTCACCAACACCATCGGCGTCTTCTTCCCGCCGGCGTCACCTTGTGGTCTTCTCCTGCAGTAGGGCTCAAGCGCCGCCACACGCAATCATGTCGTGACGGGAGTGTCCGTTGGCTTGGACGGCGGGGCGGCGCTCGTCTTGGAGTTGGTCTTGCGGCCCTTCTCGGTTGTCTTCGTCGTCTTCTGCTTCTCCCGCAGGGTGGCGTCCAGAACCGCTGCCTCCACGGCGTCGCTGAATGAGCTCACCATTGTTGGCCCAATGTTGGGCGGTGTGCGGTACTGGTTCTTCGTCGTCTTCGTCTCTGCTCCACGCCGTCGCTACACCGGGGCTCCGTGGGCGCAGGTGTAGTAACTGGCGTGGGGGGGGTCGGCGCCCGGTGTCCCCAGTGGGGTCGGGATGTGCACAGGCGCACGAAATCGCAGCACCGCACGCTGCGCCCTTGCTCGTCCTGCCTGGGCTTCGGATAACGGCCCCGTCCGCGGCTGCATTAGCTTAAACTAAGCCTCTGAAGTCTCTAAGTGGGGCCTCTGAACTAGTCATCCTCACATATAGGAAAAAATTCGCGGTGGCGACTCGGCAGCCACACGACGCGAATGGCAAGAGTGAAACTTCATGAGGGCTTCAGGGGCAGGGAACGTCTTGGCGTGACGGGCGCCGCTCCGCAGTGACGCCGCATGCATTCCTAGTGCGCCTCCTGGCCACTCTGCTATGCGGC
>NZ_JARLJK010000140.1:0-1686 GCF_031291215.1 Silvimonas sp. | reverse complement strand
GTTCCCGGCGCAAGATCGTAGAGCCGCGGATCGCGCGCAGCCACCAGCGCAGTATTTTTCTCCACCACCAGCGTCACGCCCGGACGCAGTTCAAGCGGTCCGGTAATGAACACGTTCGCTTTGCCCTTCGCGCGCAGCACTACGGCCTTACCTTGCGCACAGCTATCAATCGCGCTCTGGATGCGCACCGTGTCGAGCGATTTCTCATCCTTCTCCGCAATCACTCCGTTCGGCGCGGCGATTGCCGCATCCAGCGTGACGCAAGCGGCGGGGATGCGCGGTTCGGTCACCTGCCGCGTATCCTGGGCAAGCAATGTGCATGCAAACAACAACGGCAGCGCAACGGAAAGCGAGCGCAAAAGAAAAGAACGCATTGGAATCTCCAATCGGCACGGCGCGAAACCATACCCGCTGGTGAAAATAGCGCAGCCAAGAGGACTGACCACCAGCAGCATCAACTGTACAGGAAACGAGGCATCCATAGTCAAGAATCACGCCCGTGTTTTTTGCACATCAAGGGCATATCTCCAGCGCCGTACGGCCACTTCATCAGCGCAGATCAGCGTGCTTGCTGGTCCGACCTCCCAAGCGATAGAATCATCTGCGCACCCCGTCACGAGTCCTTCAAAGATACAGAGTACACAGGAGCATGAATCGTCATGAAGTCGCTTTCGCTTTTCCTCGTCTCCAGCGTTCTCGCCACCGGCTGCCTCGGCTCCGCACAGCAAACGCCGCATCCCTCCGCGAAAACAAGAATTGCGCTGATCGGCGATTCCACGCAGACCAGGAATGCCGGCTACGGTCTGGGCTTCTGTGCAAATCTCACCGCGGACGTTATCTGCATCAATGATTCCAAAGGCGGAGCCAGCACCAAAACCTATCGCCAGGACGGCCTCTGGGACAAAGCCCTGGCCGATAAGCCGGACTACATGCTCATCCAGTTTGGCCACAACGATCAAGAAACGAAGGCGCATCTGCCGCGACAGACCAATCTCCAGACGGAATACCCCGTCAATTTGAAACGTTATGTGGAAGAAGCGCGCGCACATGGCATTGTTCCTATTCTCGTGACGCCACTGACCCGCCGCTACTATGAGGCCGACGGCAAAATTCATTCAGACCTGACGGCACACTGCGAAGCCATGAAGAAGGTAGCCGCGGAAGAACACACACCGCTCATCGATCTGCAGGCAGACAGCATCGCTTATCTCGATACGCTCACTGAGGCACAAGGACAGGCGCTCGGCATCACCAAGAAGGACGATCAGGGCAATACCATTCCCGACAAGACTCACCTCAACTATGAAGGCTCGTATGCCTTTGGCCGCATGGTTGCTGTCGATATGGGCAGAGCCGTGCCAGCGCTGGCCGCGTATGTAAAGCCAACGCCCGCGCCGCTACCGCCAGTAGGCATTCGCAGTATGGCTATTCTGCATGGCGCTCCAGTGCGTATTGTGCTGGCTGGCGACTCAACAGTGAACAACGGTGGCGGGTGGGGACCGGGTTTCTGTGCGCTGATGACACCCAACGTCGAATGCATCAACCAAGCGGCCAACGGACGCAGTTCAATGAGCTACTACGACGAAGGACTGTGGCAGAAGGCGTTGGCGCACCACGCCGATTACATACTCATCCAGTTCGGCCATAATGACCAGCCTGGCAAAGGACCCGCGCGGGAGACCGACC